>JADIMF010000145.1 GCA_017694915.1 Candidatus Ornithospirochaeta stercoravium | reverse complement strand
ATGAAGATTTGTTTTGAAGATATATATTTAAGTAATATCCTTCAGAGTCAGACAAATCATCTAGCCTAAGCTGCGGAGTCGGCAAACTCGGGGTCGGCGCCGTATACGAGCAGTACCTTGAAGCGGTATTACTGGTACTATATCCAGAGGCTGTCGCATAAGCATAAACCGTTACAGAGGAAGAAATTGAGAATCCGCCTGTATAACGAGTGTATGAGCCCGAAGTACCCTTTCTATAATAGATAGTCGCACCGCTTGTGGAACAGCTGATATATACCGTATTCCCGCTCTGAGAGATAGACGGCGTTGCGCACTTAGGTGGTACATATGCAGAGATCGTAGCCGATGTTGATGCAGACTGCGGCTCATAGTATTCCTCCCCGTCATACGTAGCATAGACAGTAACTGTTGTTGATGATGTGCCGATGCTGAGTGTTACGCTGCTTGTCATCGAGTAGGAAGTGCCGTTGATGACAATCTTAGTTCCCGATGGATAGGAAGAATAATTGCTGATAGTAACCCTTCCCTGCGAGGACGAGAGACGTGATACGGAGATACTCGGTGTCGGAAGCGTCTTGAGCGCTGGGATGGAGACAGTGATGCTGTTGGATGGAGAATCCTGCCATCCTGAGCCATCTGGTGCAAATGCTTTGAAGTAATAGCGATCATTCGAGCTGACAGTAATACCGGCAGAGATATCTACTACGGTATCGCTTTCAGTCGGCTCACTGCCCTTCTTGTACCGCACTACGATTCCATCAGGATATCCTGTGTAATTGCTATAGATATCGATATGAGCTGTCTGGGCTTTGACGTTGTTCGTAACGCGGAGCAGAGGGAAAGGCAGAATCTGAGGAACAGTCGCCAGCTTGCTCTTTAGATACTGTTCCATCTGTGCCCAAATATACTGAATGCCTGCTCCGTCTGTCATCTTGCCCATAGCTCAACTCCTTGCTTATTTCCGTGATTAAATCGTTACCTTTGCCGCCGCAGAGGCCTTGTATACAGAGCCTGTTCCGGGGAACGCCCTGAAATAATACGTACCACTGGATAGCGATGTGCCGCTAGTGAGATTCACCGTGGAATCCGACTCTGTCGGCTCACTGCCGGACTTGTATCTGACGGTAACATCAGAGCCATATGCAGAGTACGTATTGAGCACCTTCACCGTGGTTCCCGAAACCTCTATCTGAGGGATAGGCAGGAATGCCTCCACCCCTGCCACCTGCTCATCGACATAGTTCTTTATCTCTCCCCAGAGAAAGTCGATGCCTTCTCCATCAAGAAACGGTCCTGAATCCGGCATGACTTCCTCCTTAGCTTGCAGAAGCAGAGCTTATGATCTGAGCGATTTCCTCTGTAGTGAGAGCTACAGGAATCTTTCCATCTACCTCGGCCTTCGTATAGACATCGGATGCGTTGGCTTTCCCTGTCTGGAGTGAGGCAATTGATGCATCGATTGAAGTAACCTTAGTATTGACTGCCGCCGGTGTAATGCCTCCATCTGTCTGTGTGCCGAGTGCATTGTAAAGCTTCGCTATACCGGCTGTAGTAGATGTAGCATTCGCGATGTTGATAGTGATATTACGTGAGATATCAACCCACGATGCCGATGCCGTTGAGTAGACATAGAGAACTATATCGTTGTTGTTATCCGTTACTGTTACGAGAAGTCCATCGAAGTCCTCAGGAGCGCGGGAATAGTTCGTCTGCACATAAGTGGTACATACCGAGCTTACATCCGCTGTAGCCGCTGATACCACACCGCCAGAGACATCATCCTTGTTGAGAATCTTAATCGCATTCAGGTTATTAATGAGTGCCTGAATCTCAGTTGTAGAAAGTGTCTCGCCCTTGGTGTAATAGCTTGTTAGTGCAGTAGATATCGCGCTCTGCACCTCTGTCTGCCCGTACTTAGCCGCAAGCTGTCCGACTATCCATGTTACGAGTTCGCCTAAACCCAGTCCGTCAACTATCTTACTGTCAGTAGCTGCCATTTCTTTTCCTCCTTATGGCGTCTCTGCCGATGCCGCTGATGCCGCTTTTTCTATGATTTCTGCCACTTCTTCCGTTGTGAGCGTTACATTCTGAAGATTGGTTGCCTTCACCTGAAGATCATCCGCAAGCTCAAGAATCTCTACCCTCTGGGAAGGTATGATCCTCACCTCTACGCTGTCAGTCTCCGGCGGTGTCCGGAATGTGACCTTGAGCGTGTCCATGTCTACTTCATCGAATACGTAGTAGCCAGCCTTCGATACATCCTTATACCAACAAAACGCCTGCACCCATTCAGAATGAAGATCATGCTTGATGAAGAATTCAGTAGTTGTTCCATCGCCTATCGTCACACGGTAGCCAGGATGGTACATACCTTTCATCTGCTGCAGAATCTTTTCCGATTCTTCCTTGGTCTCCTCAACTGATTTGTCGATGTCGATGATTTTCAGGAGTGTTAGCTTTGCCTGTTCTGCGGCTTCCATTGCTTCTTTCGTATTCGGATATGTAATAACTGTAGTTCCATCTTCTCCGAATCCGATAACCTTACCTGCTCTCGCGGCTGCACCAGGGAATACAACATCATCTGGATTTTCCGAAATAGGCAGTTTAAATGAACGCGCAAGCGTTTCGGAAAGCTGCTGTATCATGGCGGTTTGCTGGTCGAATACTTCTTCTAGAATCTCCGCGTCAAACTCATCACCATTTCTGAGATCCGTATTCTGCAATGGATCTACGTATCGGGATATAACAAGCTTCTCAGCATTTTCCGGGAATGTATATTCTTCATCAAATATTACCTTTGCAACACCGGTTTTGCTGCTTGGAATCTGTACACTCCAACCAGAATCAAGGACGGGATTGCTACCATCGGATAGTGCTAAGCTTACATTCACATTCTCTGCTGAGAATATCCTGAATGGAATCTCGTAACCTGTTTCTATCGGTACTGCAATTCCACGAATATCATAGATGATTTTCCGTGTAGTAGATGTAAGCACTTCTTTCTCCTGCGATACAGAATACGATGGTTGTCAATCGCTGTCGCGGAGCGGCGTTATGGTACATATACTAAAACATTATCAATTGTGTGATTGGGGGGAAGGCACCCATCCCTCGGGAGCTGTAGATGTTTCAAACAGGCATTGCAAAAGAACCTGCTTCTTTATAGTCATACTAAAATCAGCTGCTTCCTTCAATTCATTTGTAAATCGTTTGAGAGGGAATAAAACACCAATTCGCTTATGAAGAGATAAGTCTCTTATGGTCTCAATAGCAGGAATCATATCAGTATCCCCCGATACAAGAATTGCTGTATCATACTTACCCAAAACTGCATCGGATACCATTTTCAACGCAATATTAACATCTGTGCGTTTCTCTTCATGAGATTTATAATGCTGGCCACATTTCCAACATGTCATATCCTTTTCTTTAAATTTGCCCAGTATCGGTGTTATATTTTCTTGTCTAAGCCTTGAAATATACAAGTTATGTCTTTGGACTTTTGTTTGATCGTGATGCCATGTTGCAATAGCAGAAAAGTAATAAATCGAGACAATTACCTCTTTTTGGGAATCAATGTAATGTTCGCAAAGTTTTCTAAGATTAAGCCATCTACAATCTGAAGCATTATCCTTCAGACTATGGTAAAGGTTGAATCCATCTATAAAGAAAGCAACTCGATTCATAATACCACCCCCAAATAAAAAACCTCACCCAGCGGTGAGGGGCCAACAGGGCTATCCCTGCTGGGATGACAGTTTATTTATTAATGTCTTACTACAAAAACGTCAATTGTTTTTTCAAAAAAAAGCCAACAAAGTTCAACAATTTGCAATATGTAATTATTCCCCTACATAGTAGGGGAATATTTTCATATTAGTAATTTTCAACAAAATTACACAGTTTTTACCGAATCTGACATCACCTTCCAAGAAGCGCTAAAGGCCCTTCTTCTGCTACCCTCTTCAGGTTCTTGAAGCCCGATACAGGAGCGCCAGCAAAGAGTCCGGCACCTTCGGCCACTTTCCAGACACCTTCCATGAAAGGCTTATCCGAGAGCGCGATATCTTCGATTCCGGAAGCTATCCTTGTTATGCCAGGGAACATATCCACACCGTTTCCGTAGTAATCCTTCTCGCCTGTGAGAGCTCTCTGAAGGATAAGTGATATATCCGAACCGAACACAGGAAAAGATTCGATTCCCTGTGTCAGGAACCAGTATCCGAGCTTCCTGGCCTTATCGGCGCCGTCATCGTCATCATCGAATCCTTCTGCAACAAGGCCAAGCATCAGCCCTGCCATCCCGTAGGAAACAACAGTGCTTATGATCTTGCCGTACTGCTTATTCCTCCAGAATCCGACAAGGTCGCCGGTGAGGTTGTTGAATATGACGGACAGTGACGACTGGAACTGAAGGAATGCCTTCGCAAGCTCATTCCTCGTTCTGAAGAGAGAAGGAAGCTCTGTTGAATCACCTGCAGGCTGTGTCCTCAGCACGACATCATCCGCGGTCTTCGCAGCTGCAGCATCAGCAAGCGCTGTATCCATCCCGGCATCGAGATTCTGCTTCAGCGCCTTGTTGTACGCACCAAGCCAGCCGCCTGCAACAAGCGTCTTGTCAACCCACTCAAGGCCAAGCATGCCTATCTCATTGAATTTATCGATAGCTCTTCCGGCTTTGCCTCTGTCATAGCTGTTCTGCCGTCTTTCCACAGCCTCCTGAAGAATAGTATTCATCGTCCTATGCTTCATCATCGGAGACTTCTCGTAGATGAAATCGAATGCCCTCTTGTTCTCCGCGGCAAGCTGAAGATAACCGCCAAAAAGCGACCTGACTCCGACATCCGGAAGGAATGGCCATGCCGATGTACAGAACTGCAGGACAACGCCAGGAAGCTTCCATCCCAGGTATGCAGAGCCTAGCCTGCCCCTGAGATTCTTCACTGTATTCTCCCAGAGCTCCTTTTTTCCGCCGGAATACGGATCTATCACAGCGTTGATGTATTCATTCACCTCTTTCATGAGCGCTGGTGAATACTTCTGGTTTACAGCGGCAATGAGCTCAGTTGCATTCGTACCGAACACGCTTCTGAGCTTCTTCGCATACTGCGCATACTCGATGAGATGCTCCTGATTCCTTACGGATTTGTTCCATGTTCCGAGCAATGAGAGGTTAACGCTCCTCTGATTGCGTGGAGCTATCTTGATTCTCTGGATTGTCATTCCCTTATCGATAGCCGCTGTAAAGTCTCCTGTATTGAGATTGAACAGCTGGTCGGCCATATCGTTGCGGAAGCTTTCGCCTTTCAGGTCCGTTCTGAATATCGGAAGATAATGCTGAACCCTCTTGAGCGGAGTATTGTATGACTCGATAGAGGCAAGATTGAGCCGGTTGAAATTCTCATCGCTTTCGAAATCATCGCGGATTGCTTCCACAAGCGGCATCAGGCCTCTTTCATTCAGCTCCTTTTCAGCTGCAGCGAGCACTATGTCATATCTGGCATCACCAAGGCTCTGAAGCTCATCGGCATCAGCAATAGAGCCAGGAGACATCATATCGGGAACGAATTCACCATCATCGTTCAGGTGGCCTTTATTCTTGACAGTGCCCTTCTCCTTCTCATCCAGAAGGTTTCCATATGCAACAGCGGCTCTGGAATCCTCATCGAACTGCGAAAGATAAGCATACGCCAGGTCATCAACATTGAATGTAACCTTATACCCGCCGGGAAGATCCAGCGTTACTTTCTCAAAGAGATTCTTAACTGCCTCATCCGTAAGCAGATTCGCAACCTTCTGGATTCTGCTATCTATCGCTCTCCATTCCCTGGACTGATGATAGCGCTTCTCATCGACAAGCAGGCTGTAAGCCGCACCGCGATGCCCGAGTCCTCCATCAAGAAGCTGTGCGAGCTCCTGCATCCTCATGGTGATATACCGAGCGCTCCTGAAACGAGCCCTGGCATTCTGCCCTGCCTTGATTCTCTCGACAGAGCCCGGAAGAGTATCCCGGTCATCATCCTTTACCTTAACCCTGCGTACTGCATCGATAATCGATTGCTGAATGCGCTCTACCGTCTCGCGCTCAAAGGCCTTCTTTGCAGAGAGAATCTCGCGGCCTCTTCTTCTGAGTTCAGAGACTTCCTCTGCAAGCTGTCTGAGCTGTGAAAGGCTCCAGTCATTAAGAGGATTCCTTGTTCCTGTCAGACGTGCCACAAGGTCCGGAGAAAGCACTGAAAGGATGTTGTTCCTATCGTCTTCCTGCAGATTCGAGAGATAGGCTATCGCATCGGTGATAGTCATTGTGCCGCCGCCTGCAGTGCCTTCAGGATTCGTCTCAAGATTCCATGTCCATTCGGTCCTGAATACAGGGTCAACGATAGCCTGGATGGCCATGATAGGTTCTGCTACGGAATAGTCTGTTGTATTGAGATTCACCGGGCGGCTTATTGCTCTTCCCAGCTTCTCCTTCTCTGTCCTTATCCTTCTGTAGAGCCTTTCCTGCTTGCGCTTCTCCCTCTGTTCCTTCTTGAGCTCAGAGATTCTGAAATCAGCCTTCGCCTTCATCCAGTCGGCAAGAAGAGAAGCATCATCCTTCGCCTTTCTGATAACGGACTGAAGCTTTTCATCGGTCTCTATCTTGGTCTGCCGGTTCTTCCAGGCATTGAATGACTTGATGTTCTGGATTTCCTGATTATGCTTCTTCTCAGTCTCAAGGGCTTTCTTGGCCGCCTTCCATCTTTCCTCTGTTCTTGCATTGAAAATCTGCTGTCTGCGGTTATCCTTGATTCTGTCCTTGAGCTTCTTCTGCCGGTCTATCTCCTTCTGAAGCGCGGCCATCCTATCCAGTGCCGCATCGATATCGGAAGAAAGCCTTTCGGACGTATTGACAACTGAACGTGAAAGATTCTGTACATACTTTGCAGCTTCGTTCTTCCACTGAGTTCTCAGCTCTTCACGTCTTGCGTTTATCACTTCCTGCACTTCGCGGAATCCGGAAGGACTCAGTGTGTCACGGATATGGTCATCAAGCTTGCCGAACTTCTTCCCGTCCTTCTCGAATACTTCAGGATAGAATGCAGCTATATGATTGATATACTCGGCCCTGGCATCCCTTCTAGCCTGAGGGACCTCATACTTGCCTTTCTTCCCCCTGAGATGCTCAGTCTCGATTCTGTCATATGTTTTCTCATTAAGCTCCCTGAGCTCTGCGGCAATCTTCCTCATCGAGTCAGTGAATGAGCTTGCTTCTATCTCCTCATCGGAAAGCTTCTTCGCATCGGCACGGGCAATAGCCTCTGTTCTCTGCAGGTCGGAAAGGAGATCGTTGATAGATTTATCTCTTTCATCAAGAGCTGTCGATACTGACTCAAGATTCTCCTGGAGAGATGAAATAGAAGCTTCATTCTCCCTCAGCTCTGCCTGCTGTGTCCTTATGCGCTCACCTATGGAACCGATGGCAGCATTTATCTCAGCAAGCCTCTTGTCATCCTCGCCTCCATGTATACGGAGAGTGCCGTTCTCTATCTGGTCTACTATCTCCTCATCACGGGCCTGCATTGCAAGCGCTCTGAGCTCTGATACGGGCATCGCATCCAGAACATCACGGGAAGGAATAGCAAGGCCTTTGACTTCCTTAATGAGCTCTTCAGGCTTCATCGCATTATCCTGGAGCATATACGAAATGATGTTGCGGTAGAATCTGGAATTCTCCGTCATCTCCTTCCGGACGCTGTTAAGCATACGCTTCGAGAAGCTTCTCTCCGTTCCTGGTCTGATTGCCATAAGGGAAGCATTCCTTATCGATGTGTCGGTGATGGTATCGAACACTCTCGCCTTGATTCTCTCCCTCTGTATCTGGTCGATGAAATGCCAGTCGTTGTTAAGGCGTGACGTATTGAGGTATAACGCTTCGCCGATGATTCCGAGATAGCGGATAAGCGAATCATCATCCTGGATAGTACGTGCAAAGAGATCATCCTTCTCCGCCTCTGTCTCAGCCTGAGAATAATCCGCTTCAGGCTTATTCCTGTCTACGAACTGCTTCCAGGTAAGCTCCTCATCGAATGCATCGAAATACCGGATTCCCGGATAGTTCTGCCCTTCGGCTTCATCTCCAGTATCTGGCTGTGTCTCCCGGCTTTCATGGACAACACCGGCCTCCCTCTCAAGTTCCGGGATAAGCTCCTCATTTACGGCCTTCTCGTATTCGGCCTCATTCTCAGCCATAGTGCCGTCCGGCTTCAGATTGACAGTATCGCCGAACCAATCGGGAATCTCCTCTTCATCAATAAGGGAAGCATCGGTATTCGAGGCCTCCTCATCAACCTCTATATCCCATTCAGAATAGATTCTGGCTATCTTCTCAGCGTCCTCTGGCGTTGCGATGCTATCCATCCCGGAGTTATATTCATCATAGAAATCATCGAGATCCTCGGAAGAGCCTGGCAGTGTTTCCCTGCTTTCTACTGATTCAGCCTGCTGTCTCTTCATCTTCTCATCTTCGCTGAGATCTGAAGTATCCGGCGCCTTTGCATCCTGGTACATGAGATGGTCGGTAATCTGGATATCATCAGCATTGAAGATGACATAATTCCTTGATTTCGAGCTAACACCTGCTGGCAGTTTTATATTCGTGCCGGCTGGATAATTTATTCCTACAACACCCAGCTCTGAGAGGAACTGTGAAGCGGCTTTATCACTGCCTAACTGCTTTTCAAGGTATACATACATATCCTCTCCGCTGTTGCGGAAATAGTCCATGATATCAGCTGTATCGTATTCATCTGCATTGAGCTTTCTGGCGATCCTTTCGGCAAGAGACTTCGGGACTTTCCTATCCCAGTACAGATATCCGGAATCAGGAATCTCTACCGTATAAAGGTTCCTGGATGAAACCTCTGCAGATCTGGTTTCCACAAGACGCTCTTTAGTACGTTCTAGAGCTGCAACAGCACTGTCATATTCTTTCTTCAGGCTTGTCCTTGCCTTCCCTTCATTGAGCTCATCCAGAAGATAGCGCTCTACACCATCGATATCTGTACCTAATCTATCGGCAACAGCACCCCAGATGCCTGGAATGCGGGATATGCTGCCATCGGCTAGAGCTTTCCTGAGATTATCTGCTCTTTCGATTATGGCTTTTCTCTCTTCTTCTACCGCACCTGCTAGCTCTTCAGGTTTCCTCAGTTTCTCTGCAAGCTCATCAACCTTTTTCTGGCCTTCGGCAATCAGATTCTCATAGTACGCGATATCTGACGCTTTGCTTTCTTCACTATAGCCAAGTTCCGCATAGCCTCTGGCTATGGTACCGGAATCGGTGACATATATTCCCCATCCAAACGACTGTGAGCCTTCTCCTGTCCCGATATGGTCGGTCGAGAATCTGTCAAAGCTATGCGGAGAGCCATGATATGCGGACTGATAGTAGATATCTGGATTTGATGAGTCGAATGTTCCTCGATTATCGATGCTCTTTATCTGCTTCGAATCTAGGACAATATAGTGCTCAGCCTCATAGTCACCATTGATGTTGTCATTAATGGAATGGATTATGACACCATCATTTCTGGATGAATCAAAAGAAGCGAGCAAATTTCCAATCTCTTGGAAACCTGCACCTTCCGCATCCACCTCATAAGGATTGCGCATATTGAGGAAAGTCGACATAACAAAGCCGTTATTATCGGACAATGATATCTCATCAGCTCTTGATTGAAGAGCTTCCGCTTCATCCCATCTTCCCTGTCTTTCCAGCTTTTCAGCTTCCGCATACAAATTACGTGCTTCAGATGTAGAAGCATAATTCCCATAACCCTCTGCCGTATTTCGATTGTCACTAAAGAAGAATCCGATGTTTGCGGAATTTGCCGCTGTGGAAGAACCTAGCTTCCCCCTGTCAAAGATAGAGAATTCAGAAGCAGTTCCATGATAGACAACAAGCGGCTCACCATTCTCATCAACCATCTTTGAGGAATCAGCTTGCAGAATTGATAGAAGACGTGTATCCTTTATATCGGAAAGGGAACCTTGACTCGTTGGTCGGCCTGGCTGAATATCAGAGACCGGACGAGAATTGATAAAGGCTCCCTTATCTTTTATCTCAGACAGATTGAATGTGTAATATCTTCGTCCATTTCTAACACCTACAGCAGATTTTACGACATAGTTCTTGCTATCAACTGAGATATCCGTGAGATAGTATTCGTAATAATCAAAAGTGTTCTTGCTCTTCTGATTCTCTTCAGCATATACGAATATGGAATTCTCTATGATATTCGGAAGATGCGCTATGAGTTTAAGCCCTAGTTCAGAGCCCATATTCTCTGAGATTATCTCACTGACACCATCACGGGTAAGCTCTATGACTGCACCATTATCATCTACTTTGTATTGTCCTCTCAGATTATCGAGAGCATACCTCTTGGCACTTCTCCAATTCAGTTCATAGAGTCCGGAATATTTATCAGGATCTATTGCCAGAACATTTTCATTGCTGAGCCATTTATTGATTCTGTATGCATGTTCCCAATCACCGAACCACCTCTTGAAAGCAGGAGTCCTAACAGTCACCCACTGCTCATAAGAAAGATTTGATGGCTTCCCATTAGGTGCAAGATGACGACCTTCTGAATCGAAATTTGCAGGATTAGCTTTCAGCTCCGCTTCTGTTTCCTGATACTGCTCCCCGCCCTGATACATTAATCCAGAATCAGACGAGACAGTCTTCTTAGCCTCTGTTCTGGTCTTGTACATTATCGCGTCATACGCATCCGTTATCTCCTTCGGGAGCGGAACCGTATGCTTCACAGTCTGATAAACCTGCTTCATGAAATCAGCAATCTTCTTAAGGATATTCCTGATTGCTTCCGGCAATGATGAGCGCTTTGAGTTGTCTGCTGCGGCATATGCCTCTGCAAGGTGCGCAAGGTCCTCGAACTGCGCTCTGGACCACTGAGACGCATCGCTATCTGCAGGAATCGACTCAAGATTCTTCATCACGCTGTCAGCATTGAAGCCATCGCCCCAGATAGAACCGGACTCTTCCAGGAACTTCCGGAGGTTGGCCTTTGATGCTTCGTCCTGCATTGATGTGCGTATAGCGTTCGAAAGCTGCTTTGATTCTGCCGGACGCTGAGTTGCATTTACATGGAAAAGCTCATGGTAGAATGTCGAGAAATCAGCATTCTTACCGGCATAGATGATAGCCTTCGCACCATCTGCTGCGCCTCTGTATCGTGCGCTCAGGGAATCATTCTTCTGTACAGGCTGTCCGTTATTGAGCTTCGATAGAGTTCCATCGGAATCCGCTACTGAATACAGCCTGGCGGCCACTACGCTTTCCTCTCTGGAAAGAGCTGGCATTGCTTCCCTTATATTCCCTGCAAGCGACTGGATATCATGATCCTGTACGGCAGAGAAATCAGCACCGTAATCAAGGCCTGCTTCACTTCCTCTCGGGTTATTCTGGACAAGCATGTCCTTCACTCTTCTCAGGCCTTCGGAATCCGGATTCCACTCGATACTGCTTTCTCCTGTGCGCTCTTCAGAAATAGCCTTCCTTACAAGCTCTTCACGGATTCCCTCATATCCCTGACGGACTCTTACAGAGCCGACAGTGAGCGTATCGCCATCTGTTGAAACCTCAGCATAGCCGTAGACGGCTCCGGTCCTCTTGTCTCCTGCATATACACGCTTACGGCCATTCTCTTCCCTTGTTTCCGTAAAGAGAGAATTATCCTCGGGGTTGCGGTAGACAGTGCCGTCCGGCAGTACGCCCTCTTCTGTCCCGGTTTCCGGATTGACGGTATCATAGAGCTCTTCCGTAGCAAGATCTGCATACTCTGTAACGGTGCCTCTGCGGGCTTCGAAATATGCATCGCGCTGTTCTTTTCCTGCTTCGTATATCTGCTTCCTAGCGGCATCGTAATCTTCTTTCGAGATATCCTCAGGCTTTGCATTCTCTGTCTTCTCAAAGAAAACCTCTTCGCTGTCTGTAGTGTTTGCAGTGCGTCTAAGATCCATTGACAGCTGATTGTAGTTCCTCATTGCCTGCGGAATGCCGACTCCTCCGTATACAAGGCCTACAAGCGAGCCTCTGATAGATGATGTAAGATAATCGGAAGCAAGCTTCTTCAGGGAAATGTCTGATTCTCCGCCGACTCCATTCTTGTAAAGAGCCGTGAGAACCTGCGTTGTGACTTCCTCTGGTCCTTCCTGGATAAAGCCCTCATTAAGGCCTCCGGTAACCCAGTCGATACCGCCGTACACGAATCTGCTCATGGAACCGGATACTCCTCTGTCCGTGAGTATCTTCATCGAGAGATTCGGTATTCCGAGCTTCTTCGTCAGGACAGGGGAAAAAGCGCCTATTCCTCTTGAGATGACACCATCGCCCATCGTCTCCAGGAATCCCGTGATATTCTTGTTGATTCCTGCATAGAGATTAGCGGCAGCCTTATCACGAGGGAGAAGATTGCCTTCAGCATCGGTGAGATGAGTAAGGTCCCAGAATGTCTGATACATGCTGAGATCGCCAGTCCTCTGGAAGCCTGCTACAGTTCCGGAGAAGCCTGCCCATATGCCGGCGGTAGCTCCGACAGCTGCGCCTGCGATAGGGTTTGCAGCAGTAACCGCTCCGACTCCGGGTGCCGCCGCGGCCATGAAGCCAACAGAAGCACCTGCACCATATTTTATACCTTCGAGCGTATACCCAAGGCTTGCAACTGCATCATTGAGGACACTGCTCCAGAAACCTGAGGGGATGCCATTCATGATACCGCCTATCTCGGCATCTTTCGCGATTATCTTCTGTTCCAGGGCAACGGCATCAGGGTCATCGAATCCTTTCTTATTCACAAGATTCATCCACTCGCCCATCATGTCCAGGAGCTCAATAGAACCGAAAGAAGCGTTCACCTTCTCCATAAAGGTAGAATCATCCGGGCGGTATACATCGCCAGTGAAATACTCGGAAAGGGAATCGAGATTCGCGTATATATCCGCGGCATTGCCATCGATGCGCTTAGCTATAGCAGTTGAGGCTATATATCTTCCGGCAGTATCCACGGGGTCTGCAGAGCCTGAAACAAGCGTTCTGAATGTCTCTGCTTCCTTCGGGGTGAATGCATATCTATCGCCGAACCATATCGCATACTGATTGCTTACATTCGCTATAGCTGTCTCTATATCAGACTGCGGAGCCTTCGCATTCTGCTGCAGGCCGGAATCCTTCTGGCCATTCATGCTGTCTTTGGGCTGATGGGTTATCGTACCGGCAAGCCCTGAAGAAGGTTTCCCGGAATCCGGCTTGCTTTCATCTTCCTCGTTCTTCTTCTGAGATGGAATGAGGCTTCTGAGGAATGAAGCCGGGTTGTTCGACTCCGCATACCCCGCTCTTTTACCGCTGCTCATCGAATATAGATCACCTGTTAATGAACCGTATGGCATTACTCCTCATCCTCCTTGCTGTTATCTCTTTCCTCTTCGAGTCTCTTCAGTTCCCTGGAAATCATCTGCCATTGCGCTGCCAGCTCCGGAATATCCTTGATAGCTCTGTAAACGTCTGCTGCCGTATAGTTGGCGGCAGTCAGAAGCTCAGGGTTGATTGTCACACCTTTCAGCACATTGCCGCTCCGCCCTGGCTCCATATCGAGGTGTATATAATCCCCGACATTCGAGGCCGTTATGCTGAACGGGGCATCTGGGTCCGATGGTGTATCATCATCAGGCTGTTCACCGATAATCTGAGGGTCTGTACCGTCTTTGCTGATCTGGATGTAAGGAACCCACTGGCCTTTGCCGTCTCCAGGCGTTCCGGTATCTACGAACTTCTGGATAATCTTTCCCCTGCACCTGAACGTGCTGCCATCTCTCAGAGAGAAGACAGGAGAAGCTATTGCAGCATTCTCTCCTACCGCTTCAGGATTATCCGCAATCTGCGATTCGCTGATTCCTAAGGCCATAGCAAGCTGAGAACGGTATACGGAAGCTGTTCTTCTGTACTCTGTCTCAACGCTCTCTGAAAGGAAGTGCGCGGAAGGCACTGCGGCATCCGGCGCGGAGTCTTCAAGTGTAATCTGTCCATTATCATCGGAAGAAATAGAGAAGGAATCTCTGTATGCTTCTCCATGATCATACCAGACATATGAAGCCTCTGGATTGGATGTAATCTTGCTGTTGCTCTCCGTGGCGGCGCTTATCACCTTCTTCATCGTCACGCCGTCATCTGTCTGAAGAGGAATATTGCTCTCATCATCTTTTCCGAGAACGGACTCCCTGAGTACATATGACTGATAGGATTTATCGACATAATCAAGGAGGTTTTCAGCAGTTACTGACTTCCTGCCATAATCCCACAGAGCATTGAGGATGTTCCCATTCGTCTCTGCAACGAGATCCTCAACAAGCATCAGCTCCTCTTTTGTTCTCTTGTTCTTCGTGGAATTGATTCTGCCTTCCGCAACAAGAAGCGCTTCCACCTTATTGCGGACATCATCGCTGAAATTGGTTTCGACATACTTATCGGTAGCCTTATTCAGGGCCGTACGCCAGCCGGCAACAATGACAGCGTCCTTTGTCTGAGAGTCTCCCAATGCAGCAACGGTGTTGGCTGTAACCATCTGGCCGTATTCCCTTCCGCTTATATCGCCGGCATCGAAAAGGTCAAAAGCCGTGTTATTCGATTCCTCGAATCTTGTAACAACATCCTTATCCATCTTCTGAACGTTCTCAATGCTGGTATCGAGCGCTTCGGCGACATTCTTCTCATATTCGGCAATAGATGATTTATAGTCACCGATAAGCTTGTCCTTCTCCTCCGTCATGCCGTAGAACCAGGCATTAGCCTTTCCGCTCTCAAGATACTCAAGGCCATCATAGAGCGCGTTCAGCCCTTCGTTCTTGTCAGCCTGGAGTGTATTCTGCCCCATAGCGGAAACAGCTTCCCTCTGGGCTTCCTTTCCTTTTGCAATCATGCTATTGAGCGTTTCATCCGGAAGATTGTTCGCTTTGGCGATATCCTTGTATTCGCTGTAGATCTGGAAAGGTGTTGAACCGCCGCTTGTGAAAGCTTCCTCCATCATTGCGCTGGCCTGCTCTGTGTAGATTCCGTTCATCTGGTTGAAGGACTGCTGAGACAGTGCGGTAAGGCTGATTTTCTCATCTGCAGAAAGGAATCCCTGCTTCTGTATGTAAGCATCAGCTGCAGCCATTCCATCTGTCCTGGCAATAGATACAGCCTTCTCCTGAACACCGCCAAGCCTTACCTGCTGCAGATAACGTGCCGCTTCGTATTCCTTCCTTTCGGATGACCAATCGTTGCGTCCTGCGATATTCGCGATTCCCTGGTAAAAGACTCCTTCCGGAAGATTCCCGTCATACTCAGCATAAAGCTGGGCATCTGGGACTGATGACATCTGCTGCATCATGCTGAAGGAATTCTCATAATCAGCCAGCCTCTGCTCAACGGCTAGGCCGGCCATTTCCTGGACCTTTGCGATGTAATAGTTATCGGCCTGTTCCTGCATTGCGGCCTTCGTAGCTGAAGAGTAATCGGACTCATCGATTTTCTTCTTTATTCCGTCATACCACTGATTGAATTCATCGGATGGCTTGAATACAAAAGAGCCGTCTTTGTCATTGCTCTGGCCTGTGCTGGCTGCTGGCAACGCACCAGAGGAAGCAGCTCCTGGATTAGGATTCTCTACTATTCCGGAATTCCCTTCCCCTATCTGATTGCCTGCAATGACATCGCCTTCTGCAAGCCAGCTTGTCATATCAACGGAAGCATCCACCTTCTCGGCATCAACCATGATGGAATCAAGCCCTTTCCCGAGCTTGACGACTCCACCCATGATGGACAAGCCTGTCTTCACGAAGTCCATGATACCATTGGACACATCCTTATAGTTCTGTAACTCAAGCTGGTAATTCCGCTGTTCGCGCCTAGCCAGTGTGGTGCTGTTCTTTGCCCTGGATTCTGTATTCTTCACATTGGCCCTATTGCGGGCCGCATCGGAGTTTGCTCTGAGTGAGCTGTAATAAGCGCTTCTGTCGCGCCTTTCAAACATTGCCATCTGCTATCCTCTCAATCCCATGTAGTAAGGTCTTTGTTGGTTGATTTCTCATATTTATTGACATCAGCAAGAACACTGTCCTTATCGGCAAGAAGCTTGTTAGCTGAATTCTGAAGACTTGATATATTCGAATATGCCCAGCTGAGATTCATCTCGTAATTCGCACGGGTCTTGTCGTAGTCCTCAAGGAATTGCTCATTCTCCTCCGCAACGTCTGCCGCCTCATCCCTGAAGCTGTCGTATGCGAGCTTTGCGGTGGCAAGGCTTGTATTGAGCTTCGCGATGTTGTTGCGCACGGTGGTTCTGGAAGAAAGCAGCATCTTCGCATACGAGCCTATCATCTCGCCTCCAGCCCTTCCCTGTATCGATGTGCCATCCGGAGCTTCGTTGAACTTCATGTCATCGCCTACAAATGCCCTTATGGCATTGCGCGAACGCCTTGCAGCGCTGTTATAGGAGCCGACTACAGAACCGGAAGCCGAGGCGTAGATATTGGCCATCGCCTGATCATTGCGCTGGCTTGTGTATTCACTGAAACCGGAACGGATGAGGGAATCAAGTTCAAGCGCGGAGGAATCCTTATAAGCGGCCAGATCATTTTCGGCATTATCGACATTCTGCTGGTTGATTCTGTCCTGCTGCAGAAGAAGGTTATCATCATCTCCCTCTCCTGCGAGCATCTGCCGGTAATCCTCAAGCCATTCCTCGGATTTCGCCTTATCCCTGTCGAGGTCCTCTAACAATCCCTCATAGTAGAATACATCATTCTTGCTGCTTATGATTCCAGCCTGGATATTATTGAGCTCAGTCTCGTATGACTGAAGGAGTTCTAGATCTTCAAGATACGCATTGTGCTCTCTATCGCGTCTTGAATACTCAATCTCCGACGTTCCTAAGCTGGTTATTCCAACGAGCCATCTGAGCCAGGTAGGGGGATTTGTTGTTTTCCCAGCATCGGATGAAATATTGAGCGCCATTTTATCCCTCCTGAATCGAATGGTCGATAATCAGAGCGCATATGCAGAATGGATACGGCGAGTCTGAATATATCGCTACTCTGTCATCGTCTGTGTTCGAGCTCTTGTATGAAGTGCTTATGTCACCGGTGAAGAGCTCCTCAAGTTCGCCATAGCGGAATTCACCATAGCGGCGATAAAGAACCGGTCGCGCTTCATCCTCAAGCTTCGATCTGTCGAATGCTCCTACGGTAGTAGAAGGCCGTATGGTTACATTGCCGCCAAGAGAGTTGTAAAGCCTGAAGGTTACATTCTTGATAACCCTCAAAGCGCTCTGTGATGTACCGTTTGCAGGAAGCTCAGAACGCAATGTTCCAATAATCATCATGTACTTCAGGCCAGCTGTTATTGTCGTGCCTTCCTCTGCCTGCTGGGCGAATCTGCTATCAAGCGTGATGTATCCATCCTCATCGGCCTCTCCCGTAAGAGAAGCTGAATAGCGGATACCTGAAGCGGAATCCTCTATGGACTCAACCATCTCTACGCTTCTTTCAGCGAGCTCTGGCAGGCATATCATTCCTTCGTCATCGATTTCCGGTGATATTGTGTAGCAGTCAAGGAACGGCACGCTGTATGCCGCGCCTCCTGGAACCATCTCCAGCGTCTCTATGGTATTCTTCCCTGCTCTGTCCATTACCAGAAAGAGCGTTGCATATCGGCTTACATCCGATTCCATCGCCTCTATCCAGAGAGGATGATCATCATCGGTGAATCTTATTATCGACCATGCAATCATCCCAGCGGTATCTGAGAAGCTGCACGCGAGAAGCTTGCCATCATTGGTAAGAACCCACACAACCGCGGGGCTTCCCTCTGTAATGCAGATTGTCTTTATCCCTGCCCTGAGATAATCGGCAACCGGCACGCTTATATCCGTTCCTGTATACGATGAATACTGCTGGCTATAATTCATGCACATGAGGCTGTGGCCACCGATACCAGCAAAGAATACATAGCTGTTGTATGCTACGGCCTTATCACCTGAGGCACCGAGCGCAACAGCCTGGGTAAGAGAGAATGTGCTGACACCTTCTGCAGGAACTGCGGAGATTGCAGCGCCTCCCGTATACTGATAAATGGACATTCCTGCACCAACCAGGAAGGACTGATGCGACAGAGCCCATCTTATCCTTGTTCCGTACATATCGGACGACTGATAAGCGATAGCACAGTCAGCCGCTGTCATCTCCTCCTCCGATGGTGCTTCCTCCGTCTCGAGCTTCAGAGCATGCCATTCCTCAAGCGTGAAGTCGTTGAAGCGATATGTACCTGTCGCGGCATCCATCGTCCGGGAACCCCATATCATGAGGGGATCATTATCGGTGGACATCAGCCACCATCTGCCACCATAGAAAAGCTGTTCTGAAGGATAATCACCCGGGGAATCGAATGTCTTTGCTACTGTCCAGTCATCACCATCCTGCGGGGTTTCAGGCTTCGGTACTGCCGCTACGAACGCAATATCCACAGGAGCTGAAAGAACAAGAAGGCTTCCTTCTGTCTCCGGCTCCGTAACAGTCATCTTTGCGGGCTTGTGGTTTCTATGCACAACATAGAGCTCCCCCATATTCGATACTACGGAAAGAGTCCTCAGCTCAGATGCCAGATAAGGTGTAACAACCTCGTTGCTAGCGGCTTTTCCGTCACGGCTTATAAGCCTTGCTCCCTTGTCCCAGCATTCAAGCATGTATATCTCATCCTCAGATTTCCAGTATCTGAAGAATACGGAATCCGCAGACTTCGCCATTGTCCCGAACTTCGTACCATAGCGCCTGAAAACGCTGGCAGTGTCATAAAGGACATTCTCAGCTATGGAAAGACCTGAAGAATATGCAGCTGAGCCAACCGCTCCTTCCTGGAGAGCGGATAAGAGACCGCCTATGAATGAATTCTGAATAGTCCTGTACTGCGTAGACATCAGAGCTCCTCCATAGGGGAATCATCTGTCCACCAGCCAGTGCTTCTGTCTTCCTGGTAGCGCATTGCAACAGAAAGGGTGATAGCATTTGCTAATGCAGACTGATACTTGCTCTCAAGCATTGAGGCAAGATTATCATCGTGAGCTACAGGGGAAGCCAGAAGCGATGCAAGACGGTAAACGACAAGCTTCTTAGCATATGGCGGCATGTTCTCCGGTGTCTCCGGAAGCTTCACATACTTCACTATCACCTGGCATGCATTCGTACATATACAGCCTTCAGAGAGTTCCCATTCCATATCCTTCGGTATGGTCCATATGCGGAGTATCTTGGCTGCATTCTTCGGCCGCGCATAGCAGAAGCAGTATCTTGGATGCGTCTTATCAAGCCTCGGAGCTTCCTCCGTAATCGCTATATCGTAGAAATCAAGGTCGCTGTAAACATCCTCTACAGCCAGAGGCAGAAGCGTCTCTATGTAGTTCGCTTCTGTAGTCCCGTCCTGCATCTTCTGCAGAAGGTGCGATGAGACCATCGAAAGAGCCGCGTTCGCAAGATTCAGCCATTCTCTACCGTATTCCATTGCTTCCCTTCGCTTAAGCCGTCCCTCTTTTCAGAAGGACGGCGAGTGTGTTCTGAAAATATCGCGGAGTTGCCGCTTTTAGTTATCCGAAGTCCCCTGAAATCAATCAGGCAGACTTGCCGCCCATCTCGATGTGAGCAGTCACTTTTCCTGTTCCGGTTCCACCAACCCTGAGGTAGCGAGAGCATGTGAGCGGGAGCTCAAGCTCTATCCTCTCCCCATCTGCCATAGCCGTTATCGTTGGATATCCTCCACCGAGCTTGGTTGTCGGATTATCTGCTGCGCCTGAATAGAGTGCCAGTGCAGCATTAGACACCGCGCCATTGGCAACAATCACAAGCACTGCGTTGCTGAGATTGGAGAGATCTTCCTTCTCAACTTCGAAATCAATGCAGTTTGCGCTGTATCCAGCGGCAGAAGAACCGAGCGAAATAAGGCCGAAATCAAGAGTTGCATCTGTCATCTCTTTCCTCCTTACACTACCTGTGCTTCATCGGAATCGATGGCATCCATAGTCATGATCGGGATGTTTCCGAACCTTGTGACAGGTCCGTAGTTCTCAATCTCCACGGTGCGCACATTCGTTGCCGTATCGAGAGTCAGTATCTCGATAAGAGACTTCACATCGGAATTGCAGTAGAGGAAGCCTGTCCTGCCCTTAGATGGAAGCTTGTTCTTGATCTTGATGATGTTCTCGAGAAGCGCTTTCGTAGGTGTTCCTGTGATATCGATATTCGCGATTCTCCAGAGCGAATTCTCCGTGCGTACAGACAGGCCGAAATAGATCTTATAATCCCTTTCAAAAGCCCAGTACTTGCCGGAGCCGTCCTGTGCGTCCACCTTCACCTTGCCCATATCAACGGAGCTGATGCCAGGCGTCGAATGCTTTGCATATAGAAGCCTTGTACCGATATTGCCCCACTCGATGAGATAAGCAGATGTAAGGTTGTCTGTGCCTGCCATATCGATGACCTGCGCATCGCTCTTCTTGGCACGTCTTGCCATAAGGCCCGTGTATCCTGCCGCATCCTTAGGCGTTCCACGAAGCAGAACATCGTTCCAGGAATTCGAGAATCCTGCGAGATTCATCGCATCCTCGGAATTTCTTGTCGCATCGAGGTCCTCTACTCCATCGAAGATACGGATATCAACGTATGAAGCGCCTTCGAATGAGATCACAGGGTCAGAGACCTTGTCCGTCTTGGATGAGATATCCGGTATACCGCCGTTTATCTTGGTTACCTTGCCTGCACCCAGCTTCACCGCTCTGAGCGTTTCATTGTAAAAGCCCTTATTGGCCGGAGCTGTTGCAGCAGTTCTGAGAAGATCGTTAGTCTCGAGGAGCTCACCGATGAGCAGCTCAGGATTCTCATATCCGGCTCTGCGATAAGCTTCCATAAGATTCATCTTCTCGGTTGAAAAAGTTACCATACTGAACCTTTTTCCTCCTTGTGAATTGTTTGCATTTCTGCCCGTTCCATAAGCTGGTGATTACGGTCCGCCATGAGCTCTCTTCTCTCTCCCAGTTTCCCCATGAGGTAGGAATAACTGAAAATGCCGCAGCCAAACTGACTACGGCATCATGAAAACATACTTGAAAGCATCTGTCGCGGAGCGGCGTTATGCTCCTGATTTATGCTGTTCTCTGAACTCTTCCCATTCCTTCGACGTAGGGAAAAGCGCAGATTTAACGGACTCCGGCTTATCATCTTCCGGAGGTGTATCTTCCTCCTTTGCGGAAGAATCCGGATTGTCTTCAGGCTTTCCCTTTTCATCGGGATTCTCATCTTTCGTCTCTGGCTCTTTCACGAGATCCTCAAATAGATCATCAAGTATTCCTGCCATGTTTTCTTCTCCTTTTATCTCCTGGATTCCTTGAATTCCTTCCAGTCATCGCTTTCATGCATTACCGGCTTTTCTGTAGACTTGCCTCCAGCGCCTATCGTGCCACCTTTCTGAGTAACCACTCCGCCATGCTTCTTTGCATAAGCAGATATTGCCTTTATAACCTGGGGATTGCCTGCAAGCATCGACTTCCCGATGACATCCTCCAGGCCGGTTTCCTTCAGGAAGGATTCATATCTAGAGATATCCTCTGCTGCAGCATTCTTCCTATCTATCTCTGCGGGGAACGTGTCCTTATAAAGCGCTGCAACGCGATCAGACTGTGCTTTGATGTTGTTTCTGATGGTCATCGCCGCCTTGATTGCACTTGCCTTCGAGACGGAATCTATCATCTCGCCTACAGCTTCAGCCTGTCTTGGCGTAAGCTTCATGCGGTTACAGCCCTTGCGGATTGCATCAATGAGCTCCGGCTGCTCCTTCTCGTACTGAGCAAGCGCTTCCATCTTGTAATCGGAAGGATTTTCCGGCACGCCGAGCTTCTTCCAGAATTCTGCAGCACCTTCCTTGTCGCCCTTCTCTGGAACAACAATGGACCTTGAGGCATTTGCCTTAAGCTTCTCAAGCTCCTCATGTTCTGCAAGATATGCGTCAGTGAGCTCATCAAGCTTCTGGTGCTTGTAGAGCGCCTTGTATGCTTCGCTCTTCGCCTTCTCTCCTGGGAGCTGCGAAAAATATCCAGGCTCACTGAACTCCGGCTCCGCAGGCGGATTTCCTTCCGGTGGCGGGGTTTCCGGTGCGCCTGCATCATCATCTCCACCGCCGGGATCTCCCCCTCCATCCTCCGCTAAGAGAAGAGGAATCCTCAGCCATCTTCTGTCAAATATCATCATCTTCCTCCTTGGTATCCTTTACGGCACCGCCTGCTGCGGCAATGCCGATTGAGTATGCTAGTCCTTCCATGTATATGCCTATGCCTGCAGAATTCATGATTCCGCACCTTGAGAGAATCGTATTGGCTATCGCTATGCATTCAGGCTTTATGCTTTCCGGCTGATTGGAGAAATATCCAAGCTGTGAAAGGATATCTGCCAGAACCAGCTGTCCATCGTACGTATTGAAGATATTGCTGTATGCACGCATGACATCCTTTGTGGTAAGTCCTTTATCCTGTGTTCCCATCATCTATATTCACCTCGCGAATGTAAGCCCTGAGTATCTGCTCTGCTGCTGTGGGGGATTCTGTCCTTCTGAGCCCTGAGCCTGCTGTCTGCTGTTCTCTGCATTGGCAAGCGCTGAGAATGTCCTCGTATCGGCATCCTGCTGTGCGATATCCTGCTCTTTCTTCGTGGCCGCGGCCTTTGCGTTCGCCATTGCGGCCTGCATTTCCTCAACTTCTTCCTCATCCCTTATGATTCTCATATCGGCATTGGTCTTATTGCGGACAACCTCAAAGAACTTCTGGAAATTGATGTAAGGAAGCAGCTGTTCCGGGTCCATCTCGATGAATGGAAGCATCATCGACATTGCCTGCTGTGTAGGCTGGAGCTCCTGCTGCTGAAGCAGTCTGTAAAGAGTAGAAACCATCTTCACCTGAATGTCGGAATCAAGCTCTTCTGCAGCATCTCCTGTGAAGAGGCCTTCTTCCTGCATGACGCCATAGATCCAGAGGATTATCGGAGAGAAGAACTCATCGAGAAGGCTGTCCAGGAAGTCTGCCATCATCAGCACCTGCTCATTCTGCAGGCCCTGTGCAAGCGTTGCTGTATTCACATTGCCCTGGTACTGACTGAGCATGAGGAAGAAATCCACGTAGTATACCTGCTTTGCTATGGCACGGATCTCCGCCCTTAGCTCATTTGTCCATGAAACATCCTGGACAAGCTGAAGAGGCGCGATATCCTGCCCTGCCGGAACGTCTATGAATTTCCCAGGGCGGATGTTGGCTGTGAACCCTGGAGTCTTCTTGAGCGGAGGATTCGTCATAAGCTGGGAGGCATTGAGCTGGTCTCTCATCATGAGCTGCATGTTCTTGGATGAGTTAGCAAGCGTCTGCCCTGGATAATCGGTGCCGTATGCATCGCCATCCGGTGCTTCATTGAATGAAACAGCCACGAATCGCCTGCGGTCCGTTCCTGACTGATAGCAGGGCTGGCTCTGGTCCTTTTCCCATGCCATCTCCAGCCATTCTGTTTCTGGGAAGCCTTCCTCGTACATAAGGCCGAATGCTTCTCTTCTGCAGTACAGCTGGATGAACTGATAGGCTTTCGTGTAGTCCGTTTCCTGGATAATCTGCGTTGACAGATTCTCTTCGCCATACAGGGCGATTGCTTCTGCCTTGGTAAGCCATGAGACATGGAACAGCACATCGATATCATCGGTGTTCTGGTCTCTCATCAGATAGCAGTCGCCTACGGATAATGTCTTGAACAGGAACCTGTGCTTCTCCGGCTCATACCCCAGAAGCATTACGGCTATGCCGAAATCACCGAAATTCTTGAAGAATGTCTTCGTGGTCTTATAGAAGCGCGTAGAAGCAAGCATCATCCTCATCTGTTCTACACGCTGCTGAAGAATATACCGGATTTCATCATCTGAAGCATGCTCAGGTATCACTGGCTCAAGCCCGAAAAAAGGCGACTGAGAGGAGCATGTATAGCTCTTAAGGCCTCTCGCGAACGTCTCCGAATATACCTGGATTGTCTTATCATACACCTTGTTCTGACTTGGCAGCTTGCGGTATGCAGGAGCTGTATCGGTATCGAAGCTTGCTCCCCGCGGCGATATCCACTGCTGTGTTTCCTTCCAGTCGGCTTCATATTTTGCCCTGATATTCTTCAGGGCCTTGTAAGCTGTAACGATTTCGTTGAATCTCTCGCTTGTCATGACGTATCAAGGGTAAAGCCTTATTGCTGCATTGTCGCGGAGCGGTATTATGGCCGCTCTAAAGGCTGTCATAGGGATCGATGCTGTATCCACTGCTCTGCTGGTCGTATGGCTGCACATTTCCGAGGCCTCTCGTATCTTGCGGTATCATCAGCCTGCTATCCATGTGCATGACATACCAGCATGCCTGGATGATCATCGTCACGAAATCGTCATGGATATCCTCCGTGAGATTCTCGTACTTCACATTGTGCGTCTTCTCGTTGACCTTTCCGACAAATGCCTGAAGCTGCTGGAAGCATTCGTCACGGAAATCAATGCCCTCTGCAAAGCGTATCCTTCCCTGCTGGAAGATGACCTGCGCGGCTGAGATCATATCCACCTTCGGGACCTTATAGCCCGATACTGCTCCGAACTTCTGGGAGAACTGCTCTCTGTTGCGCTCAACAGATGCAGTCTCACCTGATGTGAATATCACCTTGACAGGCTCAAGCCCCAGGGATGTGTAGATATCATAGACAGCCTCGCCTATTCCTGTGCCATCGATTATCAGCACGCTCTGGTCTCCGAATGAGAGAGACTGCATCATCTCCCTGGTGTATTCGCCAAGATCCATATAGCTGAGCCTGCGCTTATCTAGGAAGCCTACATCCAGGAACGTAGTCATACGGCGCTTTCCATCGCCTCCATCGAAATACTCCGGCGTGATGGTGAACGCTCCTGATGTGGTAGCGTCCTGCTTCTTTCCGATATCCTGCGAGAGGATATGGCGTGTGAATGGCGTGTAGATATCATCCATATCGATTCCTCCTTAGAAGTACTTTCCTCCTGCGACCTTCTTAAGCGGCAATGCTTCAGGCGCTGGCATGACAATGCCCGATTCTCCGGAGAGATCCAGTGCCGGTGGATATACATCCGGGAAGAACGCCTTCTCAAGGTCTGCTCTTCTGAAGACAGCATCGTTGCGGTCCACGAACTCTCCCAGGAACTCCTGCTGGTAGATAAGCGTACCCTGCTGCCTCAATATCTCTATCTGCTGCTCATAGCTTCTGTGCTGAGGGGAATATGCAGCATATATCCCCAGCTTGCTTCTCTGCTCGATGAAGCGCTCTTCCGGTATCGCATCGAAAAGCCTTGTCGGGTATCTCTCATCAACAGCCCATGGCGCTCTTATCTCGAACTTCTTGTAGACTTCGCTGTTTGCCCAGCAGTCATAGAAGAAGCCCTGCTTGCCGAATGGTGTTGATATGAGAATCAGCTCAAAATCCTCCGGGGATGCCGTCTGCATAGGCAGGATAGCGGAGGAATAGACTGTATCAGGCACGCGGCTTGCCTCATCGACAACGATTACATCAGGAGCTGAATATCCACGCGCGGCCTTGTCCGTTGCCGTGACGACAACGATACGGCTTCCGTTGGAAAGCGCTATCTCGAATGCGCTGTTCTTGACGAATGACGGATAGCTGGAATCCTTATGGGCAAGCTCCTTGATCTTGAGCATATCCTCATTGGCCTGAGCCCTTGTCGGTGCAATGACAAGGGAAAGGGATTTCGATTTGTACTTGGCTTTATGCGCAGGTACGACAGAGACAATCGTTGACTTTCCGCTCTGTCTTGCTCCATCTATGATCTTGAACTTCGCATGCGATTCCAGGACCGCGGTCTGCCATGCATACGGATGAAAGCCGCATGAGATGGCATAGGATGACCTGGACAGTGCTCTGTCCATATCGCGGAATGAGAATACAAGCCCACGCGGAATAGCCATAGCGTCAGGAATCCTCCAAAACTCCCTCGATAGCTCCGGCTGTGCGGACAGGTTCAGAGCTGCCGTCCTGTTCCTCGGTGTTTGCTTCTATGGCTTCAATCAGTGCCTTCATAGCCTCTGGATAAGGCCTGAGTGCTGTCTGGATAATCTGGAGAAGCTCTCCGATATTCGACATGTACTCATTGTCTGCAGACTCAGAGGATAATGCCTTCCTGGCATCGATGAGGAGCTGAAGATACTTCCCCATCGTCTCCATAGCCTTAAGCAGGATAACGCGCTGGTCGGCTTTCCTGGTCTGGAGACGCATAGAGAACTTCTCCTCTGCATTGAAGCATTCATCGATTACATCCTGAAGATTGCGCTTTACCCTGGAGCGGAGGAGCTTCCCTTTCGCATTGATGGTAGTAACAGTGTAGATGACATCAATCTCATCAGCTCTTGGATCCATAGCGAATTCCTCTGGATTGTTCGGGTCCTCTGCCCACTTCTCCAGGCCTGAGAGAAGCTTGTCAACGCGCACCAGATTCTGCGTTATAGCCGCAAGAAGGCTGTCTGCGTCCCTGTATGCGGTGAGTTTCATCACTTCAGGGAGAACGCGTGTCCTATAGCGCTGCACCTGCTGTCTGTTCGCTATCCCGTATCTTTCCGCAACCGCCTCATCCGAATATCCTGCAGCGATATCGCGGATGATAAGGTCCTTATTCGGGTGCGTATCTATCGAGTACCTTCTCATAGCCAGTTCACAGCCTTCCATTTCCTGCAGCGTGCGATAAGCGCCATCAGCTGAGGACGCGCTGCATTCACATCAGGCACGGGAATAGACGGAGCGCCTGCGAATCTGAGCTCATAATCGCCTCTCCTGTACAGAATCCTCACCTTCACTGGCTTTTCCTTCCAGTGCCACATGTATGTATCCACGCTCATAGCAGTGTGGGTATTGCCTTCCTCTGCAGCTCTTACCGGGTTGTCGTAGATGTTCCTTTCCACGCGCGATGCCTCCTCTTCGGTTCTGTCTATTATTCCTGCCCTATGAACTTCCCTGTCCTGTCGTCCTTTACCCTAGGTAGGTATACTCCGCTTTCATCGTCACGGATGAGGACGTAGGAATAAGGGCAGCATGAGGGGATATCGAAAGTGACTGAGTCCGGCATTGTATAGAGCTCCTTGCCAGAAGCGATGAGATACTTCACCGTCTGGTAGGCAACATGGAATTCCCTGGCGCATTCGGAGACAGAATCAAAGCTTTTCCATAGCTTCCCGTTCCTATAGGCGTCCACTGGGATCTGCGGTTCTATCATGTTCCTGGGTGCCTTTATCGTAGCCATTTCCGATATCCCTCCTCTCTGTGTTCTCTTCAGTCCTTCGCTGATTCATGGAAAAGCAGAGGGAAAGGATTTCTCTTCCCTCTGCGGTCAATGCTTCAGCAGCATCCTAGATTGCCTGGACAGGTCTGGCACTTCTCATCATCGTACCTCCTTGCCTTGGCCTTTTCGTTGAAGATACGCTCTCCCAGGATATCGCTGTATGCCGTCATTACCGAGAACTGCCGGTCCATAAGGCTTCTCTGCCCGGGGTTAAGCAGCTCGCCTCCTTTCTCTGAGTATCTGAATGTGACAAGCTTAACGATCCTCTCATCAAGCTCCCGTTTCTCCTGGATCATACGTTCGATGTACTCTTCCATCTTCTCACTCTCCTATCTTCGAGGAACCGGAGATGAGGAAGCAAGGCGCCTCATATTCTTCCCCGCTCCTGGTTTCCCTGTAATAGACATCCTTCTCCGCCTTGTCGGCTTCGCATTCCGCTCCCTGGTACATATCGACAATCCTCACAGGAAGAGAGCCTTCGATACCGGCGAGGAGCGTTCTGAGCTCATTCACTGTCATCATCGCGCTATGCCTCCCATATGCCTGCCGCAAGCTCATTGAGAGCTCCTTCGGTGACACGCTTCACTTCATCCACTCCGATGGCCTTGCGGTTGAAGCATTCCTTCCGGACCGTACAGCCTGCCATGCGGATCTCCGCGACTATCGATTCCGAATAGACGCTTATCGAGCACCTCACCGGAATCGCTCCTGGTATCGTCATGCTCCAGTATCTGGAGCTTCCTTTATTCCACTTCATTCTGACTGAGCACCTCCTGCTGCTCCTGTCTTTCTCCTGTCGGTGCCTGAAAGGTGATAAGCCTCCGCCCCATCACCTGCAAGGCGCGAATACGATGACTGCCCGAGAAGCTTTATCGCCTCATCCTTCGTGCAGTTGCCCATAACGACTGTCTGTCTCATCCATTCGTACCGGTAGTCGATGAGATACGTGAGTAGCATCCAGTCGGCTTCCGAGCCCTTGATCTTGTCGATCTCATCGATGAAGAGATGGCTGTTCTTCCCGTAGTTCTCGCGGATGTATCTGTACCAGTCGCCATCGATGGCCTTCACCTCGGAAAGAAGCTCAGCTCCCTTGACGATGATCGCGGCTTCCGAGAACGGCTGCTGGTTCTTCCACGCTGAAGCGAGAGCCCATGCAAGCCTGGTCTTGCCGATTCCGTTTCCTCCGATGACGACACCGCTCTGGCCGCGGAAGAGATTCATCACGAAAGGCGAATGGAAATCCTTCGAAAGGTCGGCGTCCCTGTAGCGCCGGGGAATCCTCTTGCGGAAATCGGAAAGCGCTGCACTCTCTTCCCTGAGCTTGGAATCGACCTCCTCGATTCTCATCTCATCCGGGCTTTTCCCTGTAAGGGAAGAAACCCTGCATACGCTGTCCTTGAGCCTTGCAAGGTCGTTCTGGGAGAACTCCCATAGCTTCCTGCCATCGTTCTGGATCCTGGAGAGGACAAGCTTCTGCCACATCGGCGAGAGAGCCTGGAATTCCTGGTCTGTCATATCGAAACCTCCTTCATCCGGTGCCCGTCATATGAGCCGTCATAATCGCGTGGTTTTGATTCTTCCCCTTTAGGGGAACTCCTGCCATAGCCGAATTCCCTTTCCTTCACTGACCACTTCCGTGCAGCGGCCCTCCAGTCCTGTACGGGAGCATTGCCTATCTTCCATCCGACAGCCTCGTAGTGGTCATAGAATACTTCCGGATCTCCTGAAAGGAGATTACCCCTGAAATAGGCCTTAGCCTCATCGAGGGATGGTTTTTCAGGCATTTCCGGTTCCGCTGTGGTTCCATGGGGGGAGCTTTCTTTCTTGCTCGAACTCTCTTTAGAGAGTGAGAGCTCTTTCTTTCCCTTACCTATCCTATCCTGTGGTTCCAGATTGGTTCCAAGTTGGTTCCGTTCCGGTTCCATTTTGGTTCCAGTCTGGTTCCGCTGTGGTTCCAGATTGGTTCCTGTAGCGGAAACATTCCGGAGCACATACTCCTTCCTTCCGTCTATGGTTCTCAGCTCTACCTGGTTCCGCTCCGGATACTGCGATTCCTTGTATCTGTCGCTCTTTATGGTGTTGTTTGCATACCAGTGCGTTATGCAGCCAGCACCCGAAGGGAACATGATCACGTACCCGTTCTCGACAAGCTCATCCAGCGATGACTGCTTCGCATTGACCGTGCGGAGCGTCTTCTTCGGGGAGAAGAATCCGTCATCATCCGCTCTCATCGAGAGATGGAAATATAGGAGCTGTGCGCCCTGCGTCATGTCCAGGAATCTGTCATCGTCCACAAGGCTTATCGATATCATCCGTTTCTCAGCCATCTGCTTTCCTCATTGGTCTTCCTCTGTAAGCTTTCCGCATAGGTCGCATCTTGTTTCCTGTACATTCATTCCTCCACCTCCTTTCTGAACTTTTCCATATATTCAGCCCTATCAATGAAATGTATCGGTACATCAAGCGGTTCCGGAATCTTCGCGCCATATCCCTTGTCCAGCCAATGCTGTATATATCTGTACATGATGAACTCAGCCTCGGAATTTCTGGCAAATTCATAGAAGCCGTTAGGATTCCTTCCATGCTTCATATATACAGCGCCATCTTCAAAAACCTCATAAAGCAGCCATCCTTCCGGAACTTCACCCTCCATGGCAATGCCAGGATTAGTGACATATGCCCTGAACATCCCCATCCCTTTATCCGGATAGACTCTAAAAGGCTTCTTTCTGTCCTTGAGGAAATCGGCTCTTGTTGCTTTGCATTCAACCACAACAGAAGGTTCTTTAAGTCTGAATTTCTTGGATAAAGCAATGATGTCAGGAGACTCTGGAAGCGATACCATTCCCGGCTCATAGGTGATAAGCATATCGCTTCTTCCAACTAAGTATTGTCTCATTATGAATTCAGCGATAAACCAGCCGACGCTTATAAGCTCAGAATGTGTCATTCTTTCACCTCCACAATGCACTTCGAGTAGTCGATGTTGCCGTCAGCGTCCTTGTATTCGGAGAGGTCGAGCTGTATAGCGAGCTTGTAGGATTCAAAAAGCAATAAGCTATTAACGACCGAGGATATTGTGTATACAATCCATCCGTCTCTTGTGTATTCCGGCTTGTCCAGCCAAATGCAGTAGTCTCTCTGATCGCCGCATCCATCGCAGGTTAGATACTTAAACTCGAACAGCTTCCTCAGCTCTTTTGCCAATTCATTCAGCGTCAATTTGTCGGGATTTCCGACAGGTTCGGTATCAATCTCATCAAGAATATGACAAACCTCCTCATATGCTATCGCTTCCCCATATGTCATTTTGTTCGGGTTCTTGTCGAAATCAGACCATAGGCAGTCAGCAAGCCTATTTATCTCTTTCTTTGCTTCCTCAAGCGTCATACTTCCTCCTCATTTGCTGACCTGTTCGGAATCAGCCCCGAATCTCGGGCCAATCCCTTGCAGTGCATGTGCTTATTTCATTTGCTGGCCATTTGCTGGTCCGTGAAGGTAGTCGTACACAGGGCAATAGGTAGGCACTTTGGCCTTTCCTATCAGATCTTCCTTCACATCGCATATCACGGTGTGCTTGTCGTCAAAGCATGTGTGGGATGTGCAGTGATGGCAGCGCATGCATTCAACTGCTTCCGGGAAATTAAACCTGAGCATTCTCGGTCTCCTCCCATGCGACTGTCACATATACGCTGTCGATATCCGAGAACACCTTCGCAATATGGAGCTGCGTTACCATGCGGTCATCCGGATAAACCACGCTGTTCATCGCGTCCAGGAATATCTTTGCCACATTGTCTACATCGGGCTTTCTATAAGGCCTCAGGAAAAGCCTGTAGCCTCTTTCCTTTCTCTTTCTGGAGAATGATGCAGGGAACTTCATGTAGATGGTCACGCATACAGAGAAACCGCTTGGGTCAGGCTCTACGGGAGATGAATATCCATTCTTCTTCATGGCTTCCATCGCATAATGCTGGATAAGCCCTTTGTAGCTTCTGTCCTCAGCACTCTCGTAAATTGTAGCATGTCCGGCTTTCAGCGTTGTCCTGGACCTTCCCTGCCCCCGGATTGCTCCAGGGACACGGAACATGATGGAGTTAGTCTTCATCGTAGAAATCCTCCATAGAATCATCCTGGAAATCCTCAGGGGCCGTTACCATGGTGCTGGGGTCGACTGAGGATTCAGCAGGAGATTCCTCGATAAGCTCTCCTTCTTCGGTTATCCGGGTGCCAGGTGCTGTATTCCAGATATCATCCGGAACATCTATGGAAGCAGACGATGCCGCATCTTCTGCAGCCTGCGGTTCTGGCTTCGCTTCCGGCACAGGCTTCTGCTGCGTTTTCGCAGCGGCTCTCTTCTTCGGGGCCTCTGCTGTCTTTGCCGTGGATGCCTGTACTTCTGCCTGTCCGATAGGCTTTGCGTTTCTGTCAAAGAAATCATCAACCTTGGCAACCCCTTCCTTAAGCGATGTTCCGACACTGCAGAGCCATACATACTGCTGGGCTGTGATTGCATCGATATGCCTCTGGATGCGCGCCTCGATCATGGTCTTGGATACCCCGAACTTAGCAAGGCCCCTGCAGAGCCCTTCTATCTTGTCCGGTGTGATATCAACAGCCTTCTCAAGCGTTGTCTTGCAGAGATTCACTGCATAGTCCTGCAGGTCGCCAGGAATCAGAGCAAGGATGCATGCTCTTTCCCTCCTGGAAGCATTGTTCGCAACTGTCTCGTAGATATCGCGAGGGTCCGTAAGCTTTGTCCTTCCGGTCTTTGTCTGCCTGATATGCTCGACATCGAATGTCCTTTCCTGGAGCGTGTTCGTCTCCATGTCATAGGCATATGCCCTTACCCTGGAATACTCTGGATTGGAATCTATTACCTCGAATCCGGACTTTGCATTGCCGTATGCGTTGATGAGGGCTTCCGCAAGCCTGATGGACGGGCCTGTGATATCCGTGCCGCCGCGTGAATACTGGTAGAGCGCATTCTCAGCAAGCTTCTTCCTGGAACATGCGGCCTCTACCTTCTTCCAGACTTCCGCCATATTGCGCGGGAACATCTTCGCAAGCATTATCTGTCCCTGGATCGTTGCTACTTCCCTGGCAACCGCTGGTGTCATCCCTGCGAATGCAGGAGCCATGTTGGCATCTCTCTGATAAGAAGCTGCAGGAGCTTCTGCCGGTGTCCTTGATATCTGATGTGCGTTTGGATCGTATGCCATTACTTTGCCTCCTTATTTTCCTGATGGTTTCGCCATCTTTATTCCGATTTTGGTCATTATTTCCCGAACCAATGGCTTCTTGTATTTCGGGAATTCGAGGATGACAGGAACCTTGAGGATTTCAAGCTCTCCCTTGTCATCCGGCTCTACAGGGATATCGAAGAAGATTCTTTCAGCTACCGGTGAGACCTGCTTTGAATCTTCCTCTTCATGGTGTTCTTCAGCTGGTGGCTGCTCGGCTGTTACAGCACAGCTCTGCTGCTTCAGCCTGGCTACCTCGCCAGCCTTGAGGATTGCGGATGATAGGCTTCCGGTGCGGTAATACTCATCAAGGGCTACCGCTACCTCAGCACCTGCTGATGTCTCCACAGAATCGATATCGCGGGCAACCTGCACGATCTTCTCTCTTATCGTGCGCTCCACCGATGTGCGTGCCGCGGAAGCATTCAGCCATTCAGGACGGAAGAACCATGTCATGATCTCCTGCCTTGAATCGAATATCCTCCTGAGCTTGTTGCCTGTAATCTCGTAGACGCTCTTCAGAATGAATTCCTTCAGCTCCTTCTCTCTTGCAGCCTTCGCATTGGCCTCGATCTCCTTGACCTGCTTGTCGATTCCTGCGATAGCGTCATCAAGGGATTTGACGGCATCCTTGTACAGCTTCTCGAATTCACTGTATGGAGCCATGATTATGGCCTTTGCTCTCTTTCTCTCATCCTCAAGCGCTGTCTGGAGCTTCCTGAGCGATGCAAGGTCCTTCTTCGCGAACTTGGCCTGGTCCTCTGTTATCACCTGCCCGATATATGGCTGGGTAACCGATTCGATATACGATTTCAGCTCGCTGATATTCGATGCGATTGCGCCTGCGGTCGAATTCACCGCAAGGTCGAATGTCCTTTCCTCTGTGTTCATATAGCAATCCTCCTTGATGGTCTCTTCCCTTTTCTTACGTATCCGTCCCAGAACGACTGTTCAGCCTCCTTCAGGACTCTCTTTGCGTTCTCGACCTCATATGACCTGCAGTCGAGAATCCGGTAGAAAGTCCTGATATCAGGGAAGCCCATATCGCTGTCGCGGTACGGATCTCTTTTCAGCCGTGCATGGAATATGACGAAATCCCAGCCGGTGACGTTGAGCTGATGAATGCCCTGCGTGAAATAATGCGGTGGAACATAAGAACGTGTACCATCCCATTCTGCCAGGTCACTTTCCCTGATCCATCCGCCTGTCTTTCCTTCGTAGATGCCTTTTGCTCCTGCAGGCAGTCCCCATGGATTCATCGGACTCGCTACTGTGAGCTCTCCATCAAGCGTTGCTCCCATCCAGGGGAATTCGAACGATTCCAGGATGTCGTACTGGTGGTACTCAAGAGTGAAATAAGGACAGTCCAGCATGAATGCATTCCTGGCTATCGGCTCCATGTCTATGCCGTATCTGACATACGGCTTATCGGAGATGTTCTTTGCAGGAATCCTGCCCGTCTTCTCATCATAGAGCTCTGCCATTGATTTCCAGGGAGATATACCCATGACAGCCGCGGCATCGCTTGCCTGAAGATGAGCATTCCTCTCGATCAGCCAGTCGCCGTGGTTATCTATGGAGATGCGCCTGAAAGCCTTGTCAACCATTGCACTCCTCCCCGAATTCAACGAATTCCCTGTCGATGATCGCCCATCTGGTAGTCTCCGGCTTCTTCCTGCTCTCGCTTCTCTCAAGACGCGGAACAACGAACAACGCCAGGATGACTGCAGATACCGATACTGCAAGACCGATAATCTCAGGAAGTCTTGATATCATCACTTCTCCTTTGCTATCCTTTTCCTAGCAGACAAACATTTTCAGGAAGGCGGTTGATAGCTTGCCTTTCGGAAGGCGGCTCCGCGCTCTCAGCGGAGCCTCTTTCTTTTACTGCTCTAGCCTTTGAGTCCGGCTCGACATGCGAACTTCTCTATTTAGCCTGGCGTCTCTGCTCCTTCGCATAGCGCCTAGCCTGCTCTGATAAATGCTTCTTCCACATCGCATAGCGTTCGCTCCTGGGGATTGCGCGCCATTCAAGGTATTCCTTCATATCCCATCTGCATGTGCCGGTCGGATATCCGGATTCTCCGAAGCGGGGCAGAAGATAGCGTTCGCGGCCTCCTGCTCTGAGCTGTGATTCGCTGCAGCCTTCCATCTTTGCGATATGCTTGATGGTCGCTATCGGCTTCCCGCCTGTAAGCGCAAGAAGCAGGAATCCATCCTTGATGAACTGGACATCTTTCTTCAGCTCTTCTGCCGCTGGATCATGTACTTCTATCTGCATTGCTCACCTCCGATGTGAAAGAAAAACTGGCCGTTTCCGGGATCGAGGTGGCCGGCCTCGTAGAAGAAGTTTTCGTCTATAACGGAAAGCCATCCCTTATATCTCCGGCGTGGTCGTGGGCCACAGTCACATCGCCGGCAGAGGATTCTCTTAATTCGCGCTTGATAAGCAGTGCCAGATAACCCTGAATAGTCATTCCCTTTGATTTTGCGAGATCTTTGAACTTGCGCCTTTCTTCGTCAGGGATTACGATTTTGTAAGTTACTCTTGTTTCCATGCTTACTCCCTGATGGATATGAAATTATCTCCATCAAGGCTAAGAGTAGTAGTAGTAGTAGTACTTGTCAACCCATTTTTACGCTTTTTTGGAGACATTTTTACTACTCTCGCTCTAATCTAAAGCCATATGGCGGAAGTTATGGATGGTTACAAGTTTTGGAAGCAGGTTGATAGCGTCAACCCCTACGGTTCTGCATCAGCTTTGGCGAAGCGGATGGGAGTAACATACTATGCCATGAAGCAATGGCGGGCAGACAGCCGGATACCAAAAGCAGAAACACTGCTGCAGCTTTCCAGGACACTTAACAAGAGCATCGAATTCCTTCTTACAGGAGAAGAGCGGCATCGCTATTCAGACCGTGTAGAAAGGATAGCCTCCCGATGCCAATATGCCGCAACGGAAACCCAGATATTCATGGTGGAACAGATTCTCGGGCTTCCTACGGAATCCGAACTCGTCAGCAAAAAAGATAGAGATGAAGAGCGAAGTGCGCTTGCCTAACGGCGTGGTGCTATACGTGGGGAGATAGATTCATGGAAGAAAGAAAAACTGAAAACAAGGATGTAAAGACGAAGCGGGGAATCGGGTTCTGGCATATCGCTGTAATAGCATTGCTTGTCCTTCTGCTTTCGCTGAATATCGGGATCTTCCTTGTTTATAACCAGCTTCAATACATATACGTACCTGATGAAATCGGAGTCTATAACCAGGAATTCTACAAGATAACATCGCAGCTTTCCGATATAGCAGACGGCATAGACAATATAGGCAATTATCTTTAGGAGGTTTTCAATGAACAGAAAATCTGTGTTTCATATTGCAGCAGTGCTGATTTTAGCGCTTGCACTCATCGTATCATGCTCAGGGGCCATATATGTACCTGACAGGCTCAATACGCCGGCATGGCTTAACGGAACGTGGACCGGAACAATCCAGGGAGCACCGATAGAAATCAGAGTCGACAACGGGCTCCTGATAATGACGATGGCAGGAGATGAGCAGAACTTCACAGCTAACATGAAGAATCTGAGCGAATTCCTTACATCATTCAGCGAGAGCTCTTCAGACAGTGAATACAGCGTCCGATACAGCGTAACTTATCCTGAATACGGATACAGCCAGCGCTCCATAATGACGATAACGAAACTGACGGATACAACAGCGAACATGGCGCTTATGAACTACAGCGGAGAGGTACCAGATGCGACTGGCACGGTTTCCTGCACGCTTACAAAAGCGAACTGAACAATAAGGCAATTCGGTGACAAAGTGTTACCGAATTGTTACCAAATCAATGCTGATGATGCAGCGCTGATGAAAAGAAAAACTATGTAAATATTATAAAAATCGGGTTTTACGATTTTGGTAATATAGCGCAGATGTTGGCTGCCGGCATATATATTATTTTATAATTATTTATACGCAAAAGATTTAACTCCGCATTGCCTTAAAATATGTTACCAAAAATGTTACCGTAAAACCTTGATTTTTCGATTTATATGAGGAAAATCAATATTATGGGAAGACATAGAAGCACTGATAAACCTTACAAATTCAGGTCCTGTGCGGGGCGCCCGATAAGCGTGGAATTCGATTTCATTCCAGGGAAAAGGATATCAACAGGATACTACGATCTGCCTAGTGCAACAATGTTTGCAGAAAGATATCTAGCTGACTATGGAATCAGAAGCTCGACAGGAACCCCTACTCTAAGAGAATATGCAAAGGATTTCTTTATGCGGGAGGATTCTGATTCTTATCAAGCCCTTGAACGCCGATACAAAAGGAAAAGAGCACCTCGATACTATATCAACCATCAAGCCAGGCTGGATAACCATATCCTCCCTCGATTCGGCGACTTCCTGCTTACGGCGATAACGACAAAATCGATTGAGAACTGGCTTCCAGAGATAAAGCAGCTGAATGGGAAAGATGCAGCAGATGCCACGAAAAACAAGATTCTTCACGCATTCAGGATAGTTCTAGACCAGGCAAAAAAGGATGGATACATAAGCGAGAATCCGGCACGGGAGATAGCAGAGATAACAGAAGAAGGCACAGCAAGGGAAGCAGTACCGCCTGAACAGCTCTTGGTACTGTTCCCGGAAAACCTAGAGGAAAGAATAAAAGTGTGGCGAGGCCTCATGTGGGCGGTGTTCTTCTCGATAATGTACGATACAGGCTGGAGGCATGGCGAGATAGCGGCATTGAGAGTGTCGGATGTATGGCTGACAAAGAAGGGATATTACGTAACGGCCAACCGCACTTACAACAATGAGGCAAGGGAGATACTTGAACGGGTAAAAACATCCGGAAAAGGACTAGAGAAGCGTTCAGGGCTTCTTTATGATGATACAGCGGAGCTTCTTATCAGATATATAGACGAAAATAACCTTTCTGAAGATGACCTATTATTCGCGGGTCCAAAGAGCGGCAAACCTCTAAGTCCTGACACAACAAATAAGCATTTCAAGATCATAATGCAGGAGCATGGCTTTTACCATGAGGGAATCGTGCAGTACTGCCTCAGGCATTCATACGAGACCGACAGACGCGGCGATATGCCAGACAGCATCCTCGCAGTCTCCATGGGGCACACCAAGCTCCGTGATGACTATGACCACAGAGGCGAGAAGGAAATGATAAGACTCCTGGACAGGAACCGTGATAGCTTCTTTGAAAACAGGAAAAGACGCGGCCAGGATTCCGGGGTAATCTCCCTGGATGAAGTCCTTAAGGAAAGAAAGGCATAAAAGAAGAGGCCGGCATCCAATGAATCTCTCGGAGGATAAAAGGATACCGGCCAAATACCTAAAGGAGTATTGCCCTAGAACTCGGAAGCTATTCCATTCACTTCAAAAGCTCCGGAAGGCTCTCCGAATTTAGGAGTGTTAACATCGGCAATGCCTGTCGGCTTGCCTTCTGCAAAAGCAATCTTCACTGCAGCTCTTGCGATTCCACCGGAAGTCGTGAAGATGCCATCAAGGGATCCTGCCTTGATTTCCGCAGTATCCAGATCCAGGACAAGATATGTCGATGTATCGCAATCAAGCGTTACATCCACATCAGTGAACCTGTATCCGGAAGCAATGAATTCTGTTCCTTCAGCATTCATAGCACCGATAAGGGTAAGTACAAGCTTTCCTGTTGCTATCCTGGTGTACTTCTCAGGCTCCGGATCTCCGGGATTCTTATGTCCATCGAAATCGTATTCAGCCAGGGTAAGCGGGATGGAAAGCTCTGTCTTCTCCTTGCCGAGCTCAATGGCACCTGAAAGCTTCATAGAAGCATCCATATCACCCTTGAGGATATGGTCAATATCGCCAAGCATCCTTACGTGGCCGAAGGCTCCAAGATACGAATCAAGAAGCTCAGCAGCTTCCACAGCTGCTGCAGAGTCTCCATCGTCTCCGGGAATATCCTCAACGGCCTTAGGTGTGCATGCCGCAATCATGATAAGCGCGAGTGCCGCAATAAGCACTGCGAACAGTTTTCTCTTCATAATAAAGAATCTCCTTGTCTGTTTAGAACATCCAGCCAACGCCGCAGCGGAACTGGAAATTATCAATGTCGAACTGGTTGTAGCCGTTAAGGCCTCCAATCATGTAATCCGCACCGAGCTCTACCATCAGACTGTTGCCGATGCGTGTACCTACCGTTACCCCTGCTCCGAACTGAGGGATTCCGGACTCAAAGCCTACGATGCCATCAAGCATCAGATAGGCCTTTGTACCTGTTTCTTCCTCTGCTGCACCAAGCCTAGATTTGAGATCTGCGATTTCGGCATCTTTGGCTTCAGCGGCTGCACGGGCTGTCTTGACCTCGTCCCTTGCCTCGACAATGGCAAGATAGAGCTCTGTAGCTTCATCGCCATTAAGCCTCTTCCCCTCCTCTGCCTTTGAGAGCGAGCTCAGCTGCTCTGTCGAGATGTCCCTGGATGCTGTCCCAGAGGGCGTGCTCTGCGATGCTTCCTCCGGAATTTGCTCTTCCATCGTATCGGTAGGAATCTCTATCTCTATCTTCTCTTCCGTTTTTTCTGCCTGCTGAATAGGCCATGCCCCCAGCGGCAGCAATGCCAAGAAGAGTACAAAGAAACCGGCCAGGAGGACTCTGCAGAGCCTCCTTGAACCTCTTCCAGAATCCTTTCTTATCATCATTTCTCTTTTTCTCCTTATCAGTTGTCGTCATATAAAGGCCTCCTATTATTCCGAGGTCTTATCCTTCTTAGTCTTGCTGGTCCTGCGAGCTACAAGCGTGTTGATATATGCCGCGATGTTAGTCATAGCAGAAGACTTCTCCTGAGCTGAGAGATCGCTGGAATCAGCGAGCTGGTTGTAGGTTCTGCACTGAGGAACAAAAGGCTGATCAGGGAGCAGCTCACCTTCCAGACTATCGCCCTCGAGCCTGCAAAACAGAGTCTCCTTTAGGGCGTTCCTTACCCCCTCGTCATCAAGCGCAGGGAATGCCTTTGCAGCTTTCGCATATGCTTTGGAGAGAAGGCGTATCAGACGCTCCGACTCTGTCATCACAGACATCTTGTAGAAGAACCAGTACCAGCAGAATGTGCCAGCTCCGGCCGCTATCATCAGCAGACCTCTCAGTACGAACTGCATCCATGTAGTGCAGGATGCGAAGAAGAGCCATAAGCCATCGGTTACCAGGATGAATATCCCAAGAATCAGATACTGCCATGTAAGCTTTGCGGACTCAAAGAACGCCTTTTCCATCGCATCGGATGCAAGAAGCGTAATTATCGTCACAAAGACTACTGCAGTAAGCCCTTCCAGGAGCATTACCAGATCTGCTGTCATCAGGGCATAGAGAAGCCATAGCCCGATGACTATTCCGAATGCAGCTGCATTCTTGAGCACTGCTTTCCTATCCTTATTCATGTCGCTGCTTTCTCCTTTCCTTTTCCGGCTTTCCTGTTCTTCCGAAACCGATGGATACCGTGGAAGATATCCCAGCCTGTTATTGCAAAGCCCGCTGTCGGAAGCCCCAGAGAGAATCCGTTTTTGAATAGAACCTCATACCAGAATGCAGAACCATAGTATGTATCGATGTTCTTCCAAGCTCCGATAAGGCACCAGATGCAGAAAGAGATAGCTGTAAGGATGAAAGCTATCAGTTCGTTAGGAGTGCCTGTCCTGTACTTCAGGACCGAGCCAACAACATTGAGGCATAACGTTACTGCAAGCATTCCGGACGAGATAATGAAAATCTCCATGCTTATTCCTCATTGGCAATCTCCTATATTCAAAACACACAAGTAGAGATTAACACCGGCACAAGGCCATGTCGCGGAGCGGCATTATGGTGGTATGAACGAAACAAAAGACATCAATGGCTTCAGGAACTGGATGAAGGGAAAGAACCTTTCTATCGCTACAATTGAGACATATGAGCATGCTATAAGATTCTTCTATGAGCAGGGCTACTCTATGACCACTGCGGAACTCTGCAGATGGAAAGAAGAGGAACAGCAGAGAGTATCGGCTGGAACTGTCACACTGAGAATCCATGCCCTGAACAAGTATGCGGAATATCTTCACATGAGATTCAGGCTTAAGCCTCTGAAGGTAGAGATACCGGATTACGTTGATGATGAACTTACTACAAGCATGTACCAGAAGCTCCTGGAAGGACTCCTGAAGGATCGGGATGATGAATGGTACTGCATCGTTAAGCTCCTAGCCTGCACTGGCATGCGTATATCCGAAGCCGTACAGGTGAAAGACAGCCATATAAGACAGGGTTACATCGATATCATCGGGAAGGGAGATAAGATACGCCGGGTATGGTTTCCTGCGTCTCTCCGGAAAACACTGGAAGGAAGAATGAAACAGGGATTCATCATCAGGCCTTCTCAGAGGTATATAAGGGCTAAGTTTCATAAGCTAGCAGAGAAGTATGGAATACCTAAGCGTCCGATGCATCCGCATGCATTCAGAGCTTTCTTTGCCAGGAAGGTATATGAGAAATGCAAGGACCTTCAGTTTCTGCAGAAACTCATGGGCCACGCCTCCGTAAAAACAACAATGCGGTATCTCAGAAAGTCATCAAAAGGAATGAAACGAAGAATAAGCAAAATTGTTGACTGGTAAGGAATTACCTCACCATAACGCCGCTCCGCGACAAATGCTTTTTTCTATCCTACCATCATATCAACTCGCAATGAGTAAAGGAGTATAAAATGCGTAAGAAAGTATTTTTAGGAGTGCTTGCGCTTCTTATGGTAGTGATGTTCGCATCATGCAAGGCAAGGCCGGATGCATCGCTTCTTCCGGAGCCGGAAGTCGAATTCAGGGCAATCAAGGGAATTGATAGCACGGAAGTTAAGATTCAAGTCCTCAATGTTCCGAAAGATTACTTCGGTGTCTACTGGGGAATTACTGCTGATTATGCAGTCAAAGACGCTTCAGGCAACGTGCTCTTCGAGAAATCGCTTTCCAACGAGCTGGAGATAGCCGCACCGATCTATGAAGAGCTTGATGATGTAGAGGCCGGAGATACACTCACCTGCACTGTTACATTCAGCTATGAAGGCTATACAACTTCTACGACTGTTACAGATGTAGTCGAGTAATCTTGCTTCCAAACCGTTATTCTAGCAGGGCTGTGAAAGCAGCTCTGTTTTTTATTCCGGTAATACCGCTTCACGTTACTGTAGCTATACTCAGCCTTCGCTACCTAAGCCAGCGGGCTCCTGGAGAAAAACCTATAACGATAATAATGTCTTCATACACTTTACAATCAGTAACTGGAATTCTTCTTATACTTATACCAGCAGTCAGCGTATTGGCTGGACAGCCAATTATAACATTACTTCAAGTACCTTCATGTGCCATGACATTACTTCCATAACGATTACCGTTTCAGATGGTTCTAGATCATCTTCTGTTACAGTGTCTGCTGAGAATTGGTCAAATACACAAGCCCCAATGAGCGGAACATTCTAACTACCACAAATACCGCTTCAAGGTACTGCTCGTATACGGCGCCGACCCCGAGTTTGCCGACTCCGCAGCTTAGGCTAGATGATTTGTCTGACTCTGAAGGATATTACTTAAATATATATCTTCAAAACAAATCTTCATTTCCTTCTGGCACAACGTTCAGCGCAACATGGGATCAATACAGACCAGGGTACCAGCCTCTTTTAGGAAACGGTAACCCGTGGTATATCAGACCATTTGGTTCATTTAACAGTGGTACCGTAACAGCACAATGTTCCGGATATAAGGCATCTTCCGCTTCTTGGAGCATTACCCTTGAGAAATAATATTAATATGGGCTTGTTGTACGTGTCACCGAGTCGCTTTGAGTATAACCGGGAGCTGTAGCATAAGCTGTTATCGTCAATGGATAATAGCTACTTGTAACACCGCTTATATATCCGCCATTAGAACAGGATCCACTCCATTGCCTTTTATTGGGATTTCCTTTAGAAAATGTTACAGTCCAATGAATAGTAGCATTCGGCGTTGTGCAGTAAAGATGACAGCTTAAGCTTTCAGCGCCAGGAACAATCTTATATAATGAAAATAATAATGGATTGGAATACAGTTTCGTAATGCAGGCATATGCAACTGCACCCGGATATGCCGATTCTTCAACAACAGAGATATCCAGAGGAAACCCCTAAACAAGCATTAAACTTTTTTGATTTCAATCGACTTGCTTGCGGAAGAACTCCTATATCCAGAACATGTCGCGCTTACTGTTACAGTATAAGTACCAGAGCCATGATACCTATCGGGGCGGAAATAATACACATATGAGGTGATGCGGTTCAGCTCTGCTCCTGGACAACTTGCGCTAAAGCTTGTTCCCGAAGGGAAGGAGCTTCTATTAGTAATAGTACAGCTCCACTCATATCCATACTCTGAATCAGATAAGTTTTTAAGAGAAAGGCTCGGAGTAGGAAGGCTGGGAGTAGGAGCCGTATATGAGCAGTACCTTGAAGCGGTATTACCGGAATAAAAAACAGAGCTGCTTTCACAGCCCTGCTAGAATAACGGTTTGGAAGCAAGATTACTCGACTACATCTGTAACAGTCGTAGAAGTTGTATAGCCTTCATAGCTGAATGT
>JADIMF010000020.1 GCA_017694915.1 Candidatus Ornithospirochaeta stercoravium | reverse complement strand
GATAAAGATAAAGACAAGCCATGATTACATGATCGCAGGAAGAAGGATGGGGCTTTTCATGGTCGCATTCTCGCTTTCGGCAAATAATATCGGAGGCGGTTCAACGACAGGACTTGCTGATAAAGCCTTCGGTTCGTGGGGAATGAGTGCTATCTGGTATGTTCTCGCAGCTTCCGTTGCAATGATACCTCTTGCATATTTCGCACCTAAGATCAGAAAGACGCTTGCTGTTACGATTCCGGAGGTCGTCGGAAGACGCTTCGGAAAGGGAAGCTCCGTATTCTCCGCAGTTCTCAACATCCTCGCGCTTTTCTGCCTTACATCCTCGCAGGTTGCCGCATCGGGTTCGGTTGTAGCTACACTTACAGGTATTCCAATGAACGTCTGTCTTATCGTTGCCGGTATCATCATCATCGTCTACACGACGCTCGGTGGAATGATAGCGGACCAGATTTCAGACCTTGTGCAGTTCATCATCATTCTTTTCGGACTGGCAATCGCGACACCTATAGTCATCCATGGATGCGGTGGCTGGGAAGCGATTTCCGCAAAGCTCCCCGGTGAGCAGCTTGATCCTACGAAGATTGGCTGGGTTGTCATCATCGGATATGTCTTCAATTACTTCTGTACATTCCTTTCCGGTCCTGAGATGATCAGCCGCTTCGAGAGTGCGAAGGATGAGAAGACAGCATTCAGAGCATCCCTTCTTTCAGGTGTTCTGATGGCAGCTATGTCAATCTTCCCGACACTCCTTGGTCTTGCTGCTCTTGCAATGAAGGATGTTATCCCAGATATCACAGGTGCAACAGCAATGATGTCCGTAACAGAGCACTTCGCTCCTACGATCATCACGGGTGTTGTTTCTGCAGCTATCATTTCCGCGACGATGTCTTCAGCGGATTCCAACCTTCTCTGTATGTCGACGATGTTCATGAATGATATTCTCATCCATTACAGCGAGAAGTTCAGAAGACTCGATGATAAGCAGGTCATCTTCTGGACACGCGCATGGAACGTCATATTCTGTGTTGTCGCAATGTTCATCTCGCTTCTGCAGATCAATATCGTCACCATGAACACATTCGCATTCGCTATCCGCTGTGCAGGTCCTTTCGCAGCTTACGGCCTTGGAATGGTTGTTCCTAGAGCAACAAAGCATTCCGGTCAGATTTCGATAATCACCGGAACGATTGGCGTAATCTTCTGGCAGATGCTCTCCGGCGGTGATTTCTACCTCGGCATTCTCCCTGTAGTATTCGGCTGTGCCGTAGGTACACTCACATTCTTCATCGTCAATGCAATTGAATGGAAGATGGGTGTGGAAGCAGCTCCTTCAGCATTCCTTTCAGAGGAAGAGGCAAGGAGAATCGAGGCAGAGGAGTGAGATTATTCATAGCTCTTGTTTTCGATAATGAGACAGTGGAGCGGCTCTCGGTTCTGAGGGACGCTCTGCATGACCAGAGTGAGAGAGGATCCTTCGTATCGCGTGAGAATCTTCATCTCACTCTCGATTTTCTCGGCGAATGCAGTGCCGAGGAAAGAGATAATGCCATAAAGGCCATTGATAGCATATCATTTTCGTCTTTTCCTGTTTTACTCGACAGAATAGGGACATTCTCCCGTGATGAGGGGAATATATGGTGGGTAGGCGTGAAGGAAAGCATGCCTCTCATGAAGATGCAGAAAGAACTTCATTCTGCTCTTGTTGATTACGGCCTTCATGTGGAGAACAGGAAATACAGACCTCATATCACTCTTGGGCGTAGAGTCATTACAAGCGCTCGTCCGGGAGTGCTGAATATACCTATTGAGACAACAGCAGAGAAGATAGTCCTCATGCTCTCGGAAAGAGGAGAGCATGGCATGATCTATACATCGCTGTATGAAAAGACCGCCAAGAAGGCGGCCTTGAAATCATTTCATTGAAAGGAATGCTTTATAGCAGGCTGCTGCATCTTCGACATCGCTTACAGCCGTGATTTCCCATGGCGAGTGCATCGAAAGGACAGCAACACCGCAGTCTATTACCTGCATGCCATAGTATGCGGCATATTTAGCTATTGTACCGCCACCACCTGTGTCGACTTTTCCCATCTCCGACATCTGATACTTAACACTGTGGCTATCCATCGTATTCCTGAGTTTTGCGATGAATTCAGCATTCGCATCGGATGCCCCTGCTTTCCCTCTGGAACCCGTGTATTTGTTGAATACTACACCTCCACCAAGAACCGATGCGTTCTTCTTGTCGTAAAGCCCCGGATTGAGAGGATCGAACGCAGCGTTTACATCGCTGGAGAGCATATAAGAATTGCGCATCATCCTTCTGAGCTTGAGGCCATCGTAGCCAGAGAGCCTTGAAAGAAGCTCTGCCGAAGCGTTCTCGAAGAATACGCTGTCCATACCTGTTGCACCGTTTGAACCGATTTCTTCCTTGTCTACAAGAAGACAGCAGCTTGTTCTTTCTGCCTCCTTATTCGCAAGCATTGCGGCAAGGGATGTGAATGCGCATACCCTGTCATCCTGACCATATGCGAGAATCATGGATCTGTCGAATCCGAGATACTTGGAATATCCCTGAGGAACCACTTCAAGCTCGGCGCTCTGGAAATCCTTCTCATCTATGCCGAATTCCTCGAGAAGAATATCGAGTATCTTCTTCTTGCCCGCGTCCTTTTCGCCTTTCTCATCCTGGTTAAGCCCGATGACAAGATCGAGATCCTCACCCTGGATGAATTCGGATGCATTCTTCTTCATCTGCTCCTGAGCCATGTGAGGAAGGATGTCTGAAATGCAGAAGGTTCTCTCATCATCTTCTCCAATGCAGATTTCAATCGATGTTCCATCCTTCTTTGCTATTGTTCCGTGTATTGCGAGAGGAAGCGTTACCCACTGATACTTCTTTATGCCTCCGTAGTAATGTGTGTCGAGATAAACCACATTCTCATTCTCATAAACGGGATTCATCTTCACATCAAGGCGGGGTGAGTCGATATGTGCTCCGAGAATGTTCATACCGTTCTCGATATCATCCTTACCAATATTGAAGAGTGCTATCGATTTGCCATACTGCACGTAGTAGACTTTATCGCCAGCGTGGAGCTTATCTGTGCTCTCGATGTTCCTATAACCTTCTTTCTCGGCGAGCTTTATGATTTCCTTTACGCATTCGCGTTCTGTTTTTCCTTTATCAAGGAATGATCTGTAGCTTTCTATCAGATTCATGGATACCTCCAGAATGAATATACTCAACGCGCCCGATGCTGAAAAGAGCGTGTTCTGGTACAATACTCTCATGCATAGGAAAAACAGGAAGAAGATACATTCTGTTACGCTTCGTGAACAGATTAAGCAGGCTCCTCTGCTTTTTGCTCTCTATGTCATATTGAGAATATCTGTCATCCTCGTGATGATTGCCCAGATAATGAACAGGGATTGGCATAACGTGATGCTATGCGTTCTCACTCTTGTGCTGTTTACCGTCCCGTCATTCATCGAGAAGAACTGGCATATAGATATCCCGAGCACGCTGGAAGTTATCATTCTGCTCTTCATATACTCTGCGGAGATTTCAGGAGAGATAAGATCGTATTACATCAATATCCCGGGATGGGATACCGTGCTGCATACGATAACAGGTTTTCTATCCGCTGCTATCGGTTTCTCCCTTGTCGACATCATAAACAGGAATGAGCGAACGAAGCTTTATCTGTCGCCTCTGTATGTCGCTATCGGAGCATTCTGCTTTTCCATGACGATAGGTGTCCTATGGGAATTCTTCGAGTTCTCGATGGATTGGTTCTTCGGACTTGATATGCAGAAAGATACCATCATCAATACGATAAACACAGTTGTGCTTGATCCGACTAGGTCGAATAAGGTAGTTACCATCACAGGCATAACCTCCACTGCTGTGAATGGAGTCGATCTTGGTATAAATGGCTATCTTGATATCGGGCTGATAGACACGATGAAGGATCTTTTCGTGACGCTCATAGGCGCTCTTGTATTCTCATTCATCGGTTTCTTCTATGTGAAGAACAGGGGAGAGGGAAAGTTCGCAAAGCGATTCATACCGACGATGAAGCATGTGGAGAAAGAAGAGGGAAAAGAAGAGTGAAGAAAGAGGCTGGTTTTCGTTTCCAGCCTCTTCTCATCATCAGTGTCTCTTATTTCTCCAGCTTGTTCAGGAGCTTTATGATTTCATCTGCTGTTTCTGTATCGGAGACGAATACCATATCCGCATTCTCGTATACAGAGAGCGCATAGCGGCAGACTGCCGCGGCTTCTTCCCTGTCTGTCATCTCTCCAAGCGTGAGATCTGAATAGAATACCGTCGTATTCTGGCCATCGCGTCCTTCATAGAACTTCATCTGCTCAGTCGGTATAGTCTGTGATGCGTAGGAGGACGCCATCTTGTCCAGTTCCTTGCATCTTCTTTTCTCATTCCAATTGCGCTTGTTAAGCTGCTCGGCAAGTTCAAGGTAGTTGGTGAGATTGAGTCTGTTCTCATTGTCCTGAGTATCTACACAGCGTCTGATGTAGCTTATCGCATAGTTCTTGTTGCCGAAGCTCATCGGCTGTCCCGGCAGCTGATTATAAAGAAGCGAGAGCACATACCATGCGTCTGACATGTCAGCGTTGAAATCATTCTGCACCTTCTCGATAAGCTCGAGCATCGGCTTCGCTTTCGAAAGGCTGTTTAATGGGCCGTTGACCTGTCCGATCCTTCCGATTGCTGATGCCTGCCAGTGATAGCCATCAGCAGTCTCTTCAAGCGCAAGCGATTCCTCTGCGTACCTCTGGCTTTCACCATATCCTGCAAGTCTCGCTTTCTTATCCTTCGTATCGATATCATCGGTAAGCGTCAGAACTGTTCTTGAGAGTCTCCAGAGTATCTGGGCGCGCTCACTGTCGCTTTCGGCCTCTTCCAGAGCATCGAAAAGATATGCCTGATCAATCTCATAGGCATGATCATGATAAAAAAGCGAATCGCTCGTTTCCGGGGAGAAAGCTGCGAAGAGCGGGGAAACAAGCAGTGCGAAAATAGCAATGAATGCTGTTTTTCTCATTTGATAAACCTCTTTGTCCGTAATATTCGACTGTGAAGGTTAGCATTTCATTTTATGAATGTGAACTTGCTGAAAAAAAAGAAATGGCTGGTTTCCCAGCCATCTGTCATACAAGCTTCCTGAGGCTCTCAACGAGGTTCTGATCAACCTCTTCCCAGGGCAGCTTCACATCCGTTCTTCCGAAAGCTCCGAAAGATGCGGAATCCCTGTAGATAGGTCTTCTGAGATTGAGATGCTCAATCATTCCGCTTGGGCGGAGGTCGAAGTTATCTAGAACCCAGCTTGTAAGCTTGTCCTCGCTTACCTTGCCAGTACCGAATGCCGTGACAAGCAGTGAAACAGGCTCAGCAACTCCGATAGCATACGCAGCCTGAAGTTCGCATTCAGATGCGATTCCTGCTTCCACGATAGTCTTTGCGATCTGCCTGAGCGCAAGGGAGGCTGTCCTGTCCACCTTTGTGGGATCCTTTCCGGAGAAAGCTCCACCGCCATGATGAGCATAACCGCCATAGGTATCTGCGATGATCTTTCTTCCTGTAAGGCCTGTATCAGCTGCAGGACCGCCAAGGACGAAACGTCCTGTCGGATTGATGAAATACTTTGTATTCTCATCGAGCATATCCGAAGGAAGAAGTGCCTTTATGATTTTCTCCTTGATGTCATGTCTGAGATCCTCAAGAGCGACATCTGGATCATGCTGCGCGGAGACGACTACAGTATCGATTCTCTTCGGCGTTCTACCGTCGTATTCGATTGTGACCTGGCTCTTGCCGTCCGGTCTGAGGTATGAAAGCTTTCCGGAAACACGCGCATCCCTCAAGCCCATGGTAAGGCGTCTTGAGAGAGTGGCGGCAAGTGGCATCGACTCCTCGCCGTCGGAAGAAGCATAGCCGAACATCATTCCCTGATCTCCCGCTCCGAGCGTGGATGGATCGGAGTATGAGGAATCGACACCCATTGCGATATCACCGGACTGCTCATGTATCGAACATGTGATATTCGCCTTATCATCAAAACCGTATTCGCTCTTCGTGTAGCCGATATCCTTTATGACATTTCTCGCGATTGCGATTGGATCGATTTTTGCCTTTGTTGTGATTTCGCCCATGATATGGACAGCGCCAGGCTCTGCTATGACCTCACAGGCAGAGCGGGATGCCGGATCTTCTGCGAGAAGCGCATCGAGGATGCCATCTGCTATCTGATCGCAGACTTTATCGGGATGCCCGTTCGTTACTGACTCAGATGTGAAAAGCCGTTTCATTTCACGACCTCCTTATATATTCATCTTATTACTTACTTACTACGGAATAAACCGTGAATAGACAGAGTCCGCATTATGTGCATATTCCATCTGTTCTGGCTGTGGATTATATCCTTTTCTTCCTCAGCACGGAAGGCCCCTGGGACCTCGACAATTTTCCCAAGAGAGAATATATCTTAGACATGCTTACTCTTGATACAGTTTACCAGGCTTCATTCACTCTCAAAGAGGCCTGCAGGACAACAGATCTCATACGTGCTCCGCGCATGTTCCCAAATAAGGAAGTTTATCTCAAGACAGAGAATCTTCAGACTACAGGATCTTTCAAGCTGAGGGGTGCTTATTATAAAATCTCGAAGCTTTCCGAGGCGCAGAAGAAGAAAGGTGTCATAGCATGCTCTGCCGGTAACCATGCCCAGGGTGTGGCTCTTGCCGCAGCAAGACAAGGCATTGATGCCCTGATCTGTATTCCGGAAGGTGCCCCGATATCAAAGGTCGAGGCGACAAGAGGCTATGGTGCCAAGGTCGAGCTTGTCAAAGGTGTTTACGACGATGCCTATAACCGCGCTCTGGAGATAATGAAGGAGACGGGACGCACGATGATTCATCCGTTCAATGATCCCGATGTCATCGCGGGGCAGGGAACGATTGCCCTTGAAATCCTTCAGGAAATGCCTGATGCGGATAACATCATCGTTCCTGTAGGAGGAGGCGGACTTCTGGCTGGTGTCGCATTTGCCGCAAAGATGCTGAGCCCCAAGGTGAAGGTTTATGGTGTACAGGCCGCAGGTGCCGCTTCCATGGTGAAATCACTGCATGATGGCAAGATTGAAACTCTGCCATCCGTATCCACCATCGCTGATGGAATAGCTGTGAAATGCCCTGGCGATCTTACATATGAGCTCTGCTCGAAATATGCTGATGATATCGTGACAGTGACAGATGATGAGACGGCTGTTGCCATCCTCGACATGATGGAGAACCAGAAGCTTGTCTCTGAAGGCGCAGGTGCTGTTGCTGTTGCCGCAGCTCTTTTCAATAAGATTCCACTTTCTGGAAAGACAGTTTGTCTTGTCTCTGGTGGAAACATCGATGTGACGATTCTCTCGAGGGTTATCAACAGAGCTCTTATAAAGGAAGGCCGTCTTGCTGATATCACGGTGGAGCTTCAGGACAAGCCGGGACAGCTGCAGGATGTATCTTCAATCGTGGCATCGGAAGGCGCTAATGTCGTTGGCGTATTCCATGACAAGACGGGTAATGAGAAGAATCTCACGAACTGTACTCTCCGCATATCCATGGAAACCAGGGATTTTGATCATATCGCGGAAATCAAGGCAAAGCTTGAGAGAAACGGTTTCCAGCTTATGGGGGAGAATCATTGATTTATTTCTTTTTTGATATAGACGGGACGCTCCTGCCTTTTGGCGGGAAAGTCCCTCAGAGTGCCATCGATGCCCTGGATAAAGTCAGGGCGATGGGACACAGGACTTTCCTTGCGACAGGAAGAAGTCCTGTGGAGGTCCTTCCTGATATCTACGCGCTCGGATTCCGTGATGGGGTATTCTCCGCAGGCGGTGCCGTCATTGCCGACAACAAGCTTATCTATTCCAGATATTTCTCGGAAGAGGATAGAGATACTGTATTCTCATACTGCAGGGAAAATAATCTCGGCATGATGATACAGACACCGTCAGGGACTTATGTTCCGCCTCGTGTCATGACGATATTCAGGGAGGAGATGATCAGACACACAGGACATGTCGCTGCTCTTTCGTCAGTGATAGAGTCCGATGAGATTCCTTCTGATGAAAAAATCAACAAGGTGATTTATGTGACACGGAATGGAAGCATAGAGAGGATAAGAAAGGATCTCTCTCCTCGTTTCGACACTGTATCAAACACCCTTGGTGTTCCTGACAGCGTGATGGGGGAAATAGTACTTCACGGTTTATCGAAGGCGACGGGAATCGAGAAGATAATGGAATATTATGGCTCGGATATGTCCAGAGCAGTCGTGTTTGGAGATGGAGCGAATGATGAGGAGATGGTCAGCATTGCAGGAATCGGTATCGCCATGGGCAATGCTTCCCCTCATCTCAAGGAAAAAGCGCGGTATATTACCGCTGATATAAACGATGATGGAATAGCGAAAGGCATTGATTATGCGCTTTCGATTCTAGGTTGAAAAAAGTGCATTTTAATCGTATTTACCTTTTACAGCCAAGAATGCACAATTTTCTTCCATTATTTATGAAAGTCTACTAAAATGTAGGAAATATAGGGGAGGCCGAGAAATGGAGGAAAAGAAAAGGACCAAGGCTGAATATAGGAGTTCGTTGAGGTCAAAGAAGCTTATCAGGGAAGCTCTTGTACGCTTGATGAAAGAGAAACCGTTTGAGAAGATCACGATTACGGATATCGTGAAGGAAGCGGATATCAACAGGGGAACATTCTACGCCCACTTCAAGGATTCAGGGGATGTGCTTGAATCAATCAGGGAGCATATCATATCCGAACTGAAGTCCGCTTTTGAAGGCATGACACCGGATATTGCGCTCGCTAATCCTCGTCCGCTTCTTGAATCTGTCACGGAATTCATCGCTCGCGATAGAGAGTATTACAGGATGATGATCTCAATCGACAGGATCAGACCGCTTCTTCTTGATTGCAAGTACCAGGCTATCGATTATCTCATGACATCGACGCTTGCAGAGAGAATCGGACAGGATGATGCAAGGAAATCAAGGATGGTTGCATTCCTCGATTTCATCATCTCTGCGTCGTTTGATATCTATTACGACATTCTTTCCGATAAGATTCCGATGACCCTTGAAGAGGCTCCGGAGATGCTTACCAGAGCAATCGGAATGATCGTGAGACCATTATCTGAGTCAATCAGATAATACAGCAGCATGGAAAGAACGGGAAACAGCATGGGAAGAATCCTGTGCTGATATTCCCGAATGATCTGGAATAATCCTCGTATTGAGTTCTTCTTCCGGTCAGCCTGTCGCGGAACGCCAGATATGTGATGTTCCCCGGTTCCTTTGATATCGCCACATTGATATCGTTCATCGCACCCACAGTATCTCCTGTGTGTGCTTTTGCATATGCTGAGAGGTAATACCATCTTCCGCTTCTCTTTTCCGGAGAGATGGAGCGGAGGGTGTTCAATGCTTCCATATAGCGGCGCGCATTGATGTATGCGACTGCGGCTCTGAGTTCGATGGGCTCTTCCGATTCATAATTTGTGTTATAGCTGTTCTGATAGCCATAACCGCTGCTGAAGCTCTCCTTATGATTGATGATTGCATCATATGCAGCGTTTATCTCCTGCATTTTCCTCTGAGCTTCCTCGCTGTTTCCGGCAACATCCGGATGATATTTCTTCGCAAGCCTTTTATAAGCCTTCTTCACATCCTCATCGGACGCGTTGGGAGGCAGGCCCAGCACACTATACGGATCTGTCATCGTTTGTATTTTTCCTGTCCTCGAATTTAGACCATATCCCACTGTATAGGATATTCCTCAGAATGAAAACATGCTGATCAAGCGGAAGCCTCTCTGCGGCGTCTGATGCGGTGGAAGCCGCATCGAGCAGCATGGCTTTCATTGTCTCCCTGCTTATATTCTCATCAAGGGGGTTGTATGAACCTTTCTTTCTGTCTTTTTCTCTGTCACACCATGCATCGATGAGGTAGATGAAGCGTCCGAGACCGCAACCGAGCGTTCTCAGATCATCGCGGAAGAAGGATGTGTCGTCGACAACGAATATCTCTCCTAGGATGTTGCCGAATATCAGAGACATGGCTTCGGGATCCCGGAGGTTCTTCTTCTCATTTTCACCAAGGATTGCGAGATTTTCCTTCAGTGCCGCAGACTGCCTTGGGTATTTCTCCTCCAGAGACGGAAGGAGCTTCCTTGCCTTGGCTTCCTTGTCTTTCCCCTTTCCATCATCGTTGAGATGATCGAGAAGAGAGTAGTAGCCAAGTAGCATCTGCATGTCAGCGGCATAGTATGTCGAAGGCGTGATGATATATTCATGCTCCTTCACAGGATGCGGTATGCACCTTTCACTGCCTCTTGTCTCCTCATCATCCGAGAGATCTGCGAGGAGCATTTCCAGGAAAACCATATCATAGGAGAGGGCCATCATCGCCTGATTGCCATATTTCTCCCTCAGTGCTCTGCAGAGCCCGCAGTAATGGGCTTTGTAGATTGCCTTCTCTTCTTTCGAGAGGCTGCTGCCATTGGCTAGAACATATCCGAACATATCATGTCTTCTTCACGAACTGATGCCCGCAGTGCGGACAAGTGATCTTTATTTTGCCTTTGCCTTTCGGAACCCTCAGTTCCTTATGGCATTCAGGACAATTGAAATAGCGATGAGTCTTCTCGCTTTCCTTTCTTGTTTCCTTAGCTTTTCTCTCTTCTTCGCGTTTCCTTGCTTTTTCAGGATCGCTTTTGAAGAGACGGAAGAAGGAAAGGAACTTCTCGTTCTCCACTCTCCGTTTTCCTACATTGCGGCTGAGCATCCTCCACAGAGCAACCGCCACCAATATGATTGCTATTACGGAGACAATCGTCCTTGCAGTCTCCTCTATTATGACGGAAGCCGCGACAGAGAGAATCAGAGCCACTCCGACAAGAAATACCGACAGCTGATCAGAGCCATTGCGCCCTGAGAACATTCCATTTGCCATATACAGAATATTACAACAGAGCCTGAAAGCGTCAAACCCAGCTCTTGCATCTGAATATGAAGATTTTTAGCATCGGGCTATGGATATTATCGCACACAGAGGTTATAGCGGGGTTTACCCGGAGAATACGATGCTTGCCTTCAGGAAGGCAGAGGAAGTCGGTGCCGACGGAATCGAACTTGATGTGCATCTCTCATCTGACGGTGAGCTGATTATCATTCATGATGAAGCGCTTAAGAGGACAGCAGGCAAAGACGGTGTCGTCTCCGATTACACACGTTCGGAGCTTGAGAAGATAAATGCAGGAAAGACGAAGAATGATGAATTCGGCTTCACTCCGATTCCCTCTCTTGAGGAATTCCTTGCATGGCTCAAGGATACTTCGCTTTATGTGAACATAGAGCTGAAGACCGCGCCTGTATATTACCAGGGAATTGAGGAGAAGACGGTGAAGATGGTCGAATCCTTCGGCCTTAGTGACAGAGTAATATATTCATCATTCAACTGGCTTTCCATATTCCATCTTCAGAGAATGGGAGTTGAATCAGAGAAAGGGCTTCTTTTTGATGGAATGGTGCTGAAGAATATCGGTTACCAGCTAAAAGATAATGAAATCGAGTACTATCATCCATCATACAGATTGCTTTCCGATGCTGCCGTTGCCGAGATGAAGGCAAATGGAAGAGGCCTCAATGTATGGACTGTGAATGATGAAGATGCGATGAGACAGTGCATGAAATGGGATATAAGAGGACTTATAACCAACGAACCGGAGAAGGCAGGGAAGCTTTATAGATGCTTTATAAATCAGTGACGGAACTTATCGGGAGAACGCCTCTTTTCGAACCTCTTCGTCTGGAAGAGAAGCTCAGTCTCCGCTCAAGGCTTCTTCTGAAACTGGAGCGAAGCAATCCGACAGGAAGTGCTAAGGATAGGGCTGTTCTCGGGATTATAGAGAAAGCGGAGAAGGAAGGCCGGATCGGAAATGGCTCTGTGATAATAGAGCCTACATCTGGCAATACAGGCGTCGCGCTTGCGGCAATAGGTGCAAGCAGGGGGTACAAGGTCATTATAGTGATGCCTGACTCAATGAGCATCGAACGTCGTAAGCTAATAGCCGCCTATGGAGCTGAGCTTGTCCTCACTCCTGGAAAAGAAGGGATGAAAGGAGCTCTTAATAGAGCAGAGGAGCTTAAGGCTTCCATCCCAGGCTCCATGATTCTCGGCCAATTCGATGATACGGGCAATGCGGATGCCCATTACAGGACAACGGGTCCTGAGATATGGGAGGATTCCGGTCATTCGCTCGATATGTTCATAGCAGGTGTCGGAACAGGAGGAACTATCACAGGGTGCGGCAGGTTTCTCAAGGAGAAGAAGAGCTCAATCGAGATTGTCGCCGCCGAGCCTTTTGATTCGCCTCTTCTCTCTGAAGGAAGGAGCGGAGCGCATGGAATCCAGGGAATAGGCGCCAATTTCATTCCTTCGGTTCTCGATAGGGATATAATCGACAGGATCATGACTGTGAAGACAGAGGATGCATATGAAGCGGCAAGGCTTCTTGCACGTACCGAGGGACTGCTTTGCGGTATCTCATCAGGTGCAGCTCTATCTGTAGCAGTCGATGAGGCGAAGAAGCATGAAGGCCTGACAATAGCTGTAATTCTTCCCGATACAGGCGAGCGTTATCTTTCCACCGATTTCTGGACATGATATTGACGATTCCGAAAATGGGAATTATTCTCATTTTTCGTGAGTTCGTATAATACGCATCAGAGAAGTGGGATAATCTCCTTCTTTGAAGAACATAAGGATAGCAGCTATACATCGGAAGAGCTTCTGGCCCTTCTTCCGGATATCCCGAAATCCACGTTGTACAGGCTTCTTTCGAAGCTGAAAGAAGAGGGAATCATAACGGAAAGCGGAAATGAAGGGCGGAGTGCTCTCTATCGTTATCAGGGGAGGGGATGCCCTGAGCATATGCATATCAGATGCAGGGAGTGCGGAAAAACCGAGCATCTTGATGAGGAGACGACAAAGCTTATTGAGAAGCTTGTTGCATCGGACTCGGGGTTTGAAGCGCTCAATTCAACGATTTTCGAAGGAATCTGCGAAGAATGCAGGAGAAAGGGCAGATGAAGCGTTTTCTCTATCTTCTTTTCATTCTGCTCATCCTTATATCATGTTCAGCGGAAGATACGGCGGAAGAGTTCTCCGTCGTCGCAGTTGATTTCCCTTCATTCGATGCCGCCCGTGCAATAGTTGGAGGTGATGACAATCTCACAATGCTCCTTCCTCCGGGTACAGAGAGCCATAGTTATGATCCGACACCGCGCGATATGGTGCGCCTTTCTGAATCAGATCTTGTCATCTACACAGGAGGTCCGTCGGATGCTTGGGTTGACTCCATCCTTTCCTCTCTTGAGAATCCTCCTGCTTCATTTGTTCTCACAAGGCAGGTTGAGCTTCTCTCTGAAGAGAAGAAAGAGGGAATGGAGGCGGATGAGCACGAGGGACATGATCATGATCAGCATGAAATCGATGAACATGTGTGGACAAGTCCTGTGAATGAAATGACTATAATCCGCAATCTCGCATCACTTCTTGAGACTATCAATCCAGAAGAAGCTGTTTCATATGAAGCGAATGCGGAGGAATACATCGGTAAGATAGAAGCACTCGACTATGAGATAAGGGAAATCGTGGATAACGCCCCCCGTAGAACCCTTATCTTCGCTTCGCGTTTCCCTCTCCTGTATTTCGTGAGGGAATATGATCTCGATTACTATGCCGCGTTTCCGGGGTGTGCTGAAGAGACGGAACCGAGCGCAAAGACAGTCGCGTTCCTTATTGACAAGGCGGAGGAGCTTGATGTGCCGTGTATTCTCAACATTGAGCTCTCTTCAGATATGATTGCCCGCGTGATTGCCTCTGAAGCGGGGTGTGGCATAAGGACATTCAATACCCTTCATAATGTTACAGCTGCGGATTTCCATCAGGGAAAGACATATATAGATCTAATGGGGGAGAATCTTGATGTATTAAGGGAGGCTCTCTATTGATACTCATCTCAGGACGTAATCTGACTCTCGGATACGAGGGCCAGCCTATAATAAGGAATCTTTCATTCTCCGTTGAGCAGGGTGATTACCTCTGCATCGTCGGGGAGAACGGGTCGGGTAAATCCACATTCGTGAAAACAGTTCTCTCCTTGATTGAACCGCTGGATGGGGAGATCCGTTACAGCGGTGGTCTGAAGAAGAACGAGATAGGCTATCTTCCTCAGCAGTCGGGTATCCAGCGTGATTTCCCATCATCGGTAATGGAAGTTGTTCTATCCGGATGCCTTAATAGGCATAAGAGAATTTTCGGTTATTCTGCAGAGGAGAAGAAGAAAGCCTGCTCTGAACTTGAGAAGCTTGGAATGAGCGAATACAGGAAGGCATCGTTCCAGGAGCTTTCAGGTGGTCAGCAGCAGAGAGTGCTTCTTGCAAGAGCTCTGATGGCCACGGAGAAGCTCCTCTTCCTCGATGAGCCTGTGACAGGTCTCGATCCAAAGACATCGAGCGAACTGTATGAAATAGTGGACAGCCTGAACAGGAATGGTATCACGATAATGATGGTGACACATGACATACATCCGGCACTCAATGATGCCCAGACCATCCTGCATCTTTCACATAACGGTTATTTCTTCGGTCCGAAGGAGAAGTACTTCCTCTCTCCGATGGGAATGGAATTCATGAAGGAGGCTGGCCATGATCATAGCTGAGATTCTTAGCTACCCGTTTCTCTTGAGAGCACTTGCTGTGGGGCTTCTTGTTTCCGTTTCTGCCTCTCTTCTGGGTGTGAGCCTTGTGCTGAGAAGATTCTCGATGATAGGGGACGGCCTTTCTCATGTGGGCTTCGGGGCTCTTGGTATTGCAGCTTTTTTCTCTCTGTCCCCGATGGCTGTGACAATCCCTGTAGTGGTCGCATCTGCATTTCTCCTGCTGCATCTTTCATCTTCAAGAAAGCTTGGAGGTGATAGCGCGATAGCACTCCTGTCATCGGCTTCACTTGCGATCGGTGTAATTGCAGTATCGGTGAAGGGCGTCAATACGGATCTGAATGCATTCCTTTTCGGCTCGATTCTCTCTGTATCGAAGAGCGATGGATGGATTTCCCTGATAGTCTCCGTCATCACGCTTTTCTCATATATCGTTTTCTATCATCAGATCTATGTGACGACATTCGATGCATCCTTTGCGAAGGCAACGGGTATAAAGACGGAACGTTATACCGCGCTTCTTTCCCTTATGACTGCGCTTGTCATAGTCGTCGGAATGAGGATACTCGGTTCGCTTCTGATCTCGTCTCTCATAATCTTCCCCGCAGCGATTGCCATGAAGATAGGGAAGACATATCTTTCCGTGTCTGTGATTTCTGCGCTCGAAGCTGTTGTAGCGTTCATTCTGGGATTCATCGCTTCCTATGCGTTTTCACTTCCGACAGGAGCCTCGATAGTCGCTGTCCACACTGTGTTTTTTATCTTGGCAATGGCTGGAAAAGCATTAAGAACAAGATTAATGACTTTACAGACGAAAAACAGTGTATATTAATTGCATGTTAAGTCTGGAAGCTGAATATGTATTACGACTTCTTGCCGCTGTACTCTGCGGTGCGATTATAGGAATCGAGCGCGAGAGGAGGCTGAAGAGTGCCGGTATAAGGACGCATATCATAGTCGCCCTCGCATCAAGCCTGATGATGATGGTTTCCAAATACGGTTTCTTCGATGTGCTTGCATATGACAGCATCAGTGTCGATGCATCCCGTATCGCGGCAGGTGTTGTTACTGCAATCGGATTCCTCGGAGGCGGGGTCATCATGTTCCGTCATGATACTTCGGCAATAGGACTGACGACAGCTGCCGGTTTGTGGGCGACAGTTGGTGTCGGAATCGCGATGGGAGCAGGAATGTATGCGCTTGGTTTCACATCCACGATTCTGATGTATGTTGTCCAGATAATCCTTCATTCTCATCATCTGAGCATGATGTCGGAAACGGCAGGGGAGTTTACCGTCGATTTTGGGAAGACAAAGCTATCAGTTGATGAGATAAAAGCTCGGATGAAGCAGGATGGAATCTCTGTACGAAGCATAAAGATTCAAAAAAGCCAGGATAAGCTTACTGCTGTGTTCTACATATCATACAGGGAGAAGAAGAACCATGATGCGCTTTCAAAGCTCATGGCATATGAATTCTCTGATGATGTGACGCTGTATACGTTTTCCTGATGATTTGGCCGATTGCCCTTGATTTTCTGTGGCTACGAAAAAAGAAGGAAAATTGATTAGAAATTAGTAATCATTGTTTTTTTCAGGGATTGCTTTTAATGCATATTTTACAAATCTTCTTTTGTGGCTATACAGAAAAAAGCGAGATTTGCACCTAGATGGCTTATTCCTACCATAATAGCGAAGATAATCTTATGGAAATCAAATCCCATGCCACAAAATTATTCCATAACGTATCCAACTGTATTCACTCCAATAAGTCCCCGGCGTAATATGATGAACTCAACTATGTCCAACCTTATTGTGTCAAGGTGTGTTGTATCCAAAGAAATAGTATCCAACTTAGATGTTGATAAAGTTGTCTCGTTGAGTTCAGCAAACGGGATACCAAGTTGTTTTAAAACTTCTGGCGGAATTGAGTAATCCTGTTTTACAAGACCAAAACATGTAAAACCTGTATCAATGCACACAGAGATTAATTTTTTCTTACTCCAGTTATAAGCAACACAAGCTCCTGCCCCTACAAGACTACCGACTATATAACCGATGATAGGAGCACCTAATCCAATAGCTTGCCCAATCATGCCTCCAATTTTGGCACCTGCTGTATATCCAGCAGTTATTGCCACAGATTTAGCAAATGCATCTCCCATCTCAAGAGCTGTCATTTTACCTTGCGCGACTTTTATTCCATTCCATATTGTATCTAATACTAAAGAGACAGCTACTCCAAGTGCCATAGGGCTTATATTTTTAAATGCTTCACCAAAAGCCCCCTTAGCACATTGAATATACAAGGCTGATGAGACTGCACCTCGTATAAAACCTGTACCGGCAGACGAAACTGCATCTTTGCCAAGTTTTGCAATCTTGTCTTTGTCAATTTCACCTTCTTTAACCAGATAACCAATTATTGAGATGAGTTCAGGGGCAATGCGAATTGCAACAGATATAGCGGCTGACGTAATGCCTGCATTTGTTGCCTGTTTGAACAGGTATTTCAAATTAATTGCGCTATCTGTTGTTATTCCATGTTTAGCTGCTTTAAAGCTTTCGGTCTTTCGTTCCTCTGCAATCTCGTTTAGTTCTTGCCTGGATACAGGTTTTGATTCTATTCCTTTGTTATTGGAGATTCTATCAGTTAAAGCACCTTCTGTTTCTTTGTATGAGGTCGCAACATCCGGACGAGTCTGGCTGTTTCTAAGATATTGTCGATGTGCTTCCTTGATTGCATCATCAAGCTGGTCTTCAGGAACAAGCCGTCCCATACCTTCGTATCGAGGGGAGCCTGTAACATAATCAAGTCTAGCTTGTTCTTTTGCAGATGAGGAGCCATCCTTATAGGACTTTGCACTGTAATCAGCTCCTGTTGTGAGGTGAATGTCCACAGAATTACGAGTATTCAACTCAGGGACGAATGCTCTGTCCTTTGAGCCGGCTGCGATAGCATCTACATTGAAAGTCTCAGCAGCCCAGTTTTCAAATAAAAAACCTTGTAAAACCGGAATTGAAAGGTTTGATGATCCTCTGGTGTTGATAGCATATTCAAGATCAGAAATAGTTTCGTTTACCATGAGAATATAAGCCTGTCCCATTTGTGAAGCGACATCAGTACCAATAATTTTGGAGCCGTACTCCCAACCTTTCAACAGTTCAGAATCACATTTCATCTTTTTTAACTGTTCATGAATTCTTCCAACCCGTTGTAATAGAATTGAAATACTCCGTAAATCGTTTGTTGTATAGAAGTGAGATATTCAAATTTTTTTGCAAAGGGCCAAAGAGGATTCCAGATAGGCAGAACCTTGTTCGGAGAAAAGGCAAGTTTCGCAATCTTCTCAAAGAAGAGTTTGTCCTTTCCTTCGCAATTTTCAAGGAGGAGAAGGCAACTTTCGGGAATAGGATACTTCTTTAGCTCCTCGTAGAACTTAAGATATTCAGATGCATCTTTAATTTTTCTGGAAATCCATATAGCAGCATGTTTTCCACTCCACCTGATATCCACACCATATTTTGAAATCTGGGGTTTTAAAACAGGAATCCACGCTTCAGACGCTTTTGAGGATCCAAGAAATAAGATTTTTGAAGTTGTTTTAGTGGGGAGATCACTATGCATCCATTGTTTAACACTATATTGAATTGTTTCAATAGCCCCAATCTTTTGGCTTGTAAGTTTATCGTCAACGGTATCTTTTGTATCAATAAGTGTTCTGATTTGGTTAAGAGCAATTTCCCATGTATCTTTGTATACAATTCCCAGTTTTAAGCAATTTTCAAACACTGTTTCCCTCGTACACACTTGGTATAGATTGATATTATCTTAATCCATTCAGGATATACAATATTCCAGAATAAGAGAGAATTGTGAATCTGATAAAACAGGATACTGTCGGAACAAATATCGGAGAACTGTTTGCCATTCTGTTTTCAAAAAAGAAGGCATGAATGGGGTATGTATTAGCTGGTGTGTGAATGTATAATCCGCTAATCCAGAAGCTTATCTGAGAAGGAAACTGAAAAGAAAGCCCTCTGTTTCCAGAGGGTCGGTTATGGAGCTGATGGGAATCGAACCCACTACCTTTTGAATGCCATTCAAACGCTCTAGCCAGATGAGCTACAGCCCCGATACAGTGGGAATATATCAGAGAATGGATAATCATTGCAATTATCTTTTTGATATATTGATTCCAAATTATCTGTAAAGTCTTGCAACGATAGGCGATAAAGAAGTAAATTGCGCTCAATAACATCATTTCGAGGAAGGCAATGGAAAAGAAGATAAAAGTTGCTGTCATCGGTGCTACCGGAGCGGTAGGGCAGGTATTCATGTGGATGCTTTCTGATCATCCTTGGTTTGAGCTTAGCTATGTTACGGCATCAGCTGCCAGAGTCGGACAGGAATATGGCAAGACTGTTCATTGGGTCATGCCTTTCGAGATGCCTGAATCGATCAAGACGATGGAAGTAAGGGAAATGAGCATTCCGCAGATGAAGGAAAGCGGGGTAAAGATTGTATTCTCTGCACTTCCTGCATCGGTTGCTAAGGAAGCTGAGCCAATGCTCAGGGAAGCTGGATTCTATGTTTTCTCGAATGCTGCCGCAATGCGCTATGATTCGAATGTTCCTATTCTCATCCCGGATACGAATATCGAGCAGCTTGAGCTTATTAAGAAGCAGGGATACCCGGAAACAGGCTTCTGTGTAACGAACGCAAACTGCGTGACAACAGGTCTTGCTATGGCTCTTGCTCCTCTCAGGAAGTTCGGAATCAAGACGATAACAATCAATAGCTATCAGAGCGTGTCAGGTGCCGGTTATCCAGGTCTTTCATCCTTTGATATCACTGATAACTGTATTCCTTATATCGGAGGAGAAGAGGAGAAGATCGAGAAGGAGATAAAGAAGATTCTTTCCATCGATCCGGATGTATATGCATATACAGTGCGTGTTCCTGTCATGTTCGGTCATCTGGAAGTCGTGTGGCTTGATTTCGATCAGAAGGTAGAGACTGAGGATGTGGTCAAGGCATGGGCTGAGTTCCATGAGGCATCGGATCTTCCATCGACTCCTGCACAGGCTGTCGTATATTCCGATGAGCCTACATTCCCACAGCCAAAGTATGCTTTCTGGGGTACTCCGAAGGGAATGGTCGTCTATACAGGAAGACTCAAGAAGAAGAACGACAAGATTGGATTCGTTCTTCTGGTAAACAATATCGTTAAAGGTGCTGCTGGTGGATCGATACAGAATGCAGAGGCATTTGTGTCACGCTACGGTCTTGTGTAATTACATCTGCACATTGAAAGAGAAAACTGCTGTAAGGATTGCCCTGCAGCAGTTTTTTCATCAGCTTTCTTTCACTATCGTGTTGCAGTTATCCACGAAAACCGTGTAATTCCTTCCATTCTGTTCTGCCCTGAAAGTATGGTGTCTTGTGCAGCCTTTGCAGTCCAGGCCGAGGCCATCATGCCTATAACATGAGCGAGATATGAAGAGAGGCGGATGATAATCCGAGGCGATAGTCGGGGTGAACGGCCACGGTTCCTCATAGCTTTCCCTCTCGACCCAGAGATAACCGCCCACAAGGGAAGGTACTTCTTCCTTCAGCAATAGTGCCGCTTCCCTGTTCGGCAGATACATATAGATA
>JADIMF010000144.1 GCA_017694915.1 Candidatus Ornithospirochaeta stercoravium | reverse complement strand
CTGCAACAGTTTTCATTATCCTGTTCCCGGTCTTTGCCTCTTTGTTTCCAAGGGAGATGTAGATTCTAGCTGGAGATGCTGATGGAATGTTCTTCTCTGTATATTCCGCAAAACCAGGATACCACAGCGATCCTGATACGGAAGCGAAGCGTGTGAAGATATCCGTCCTGTACATTGAGTACAGTGCGAAAAGTCCTCCAAGTGAATAGCCTGCTATGGCTATGAATGATGGACAGAGTGAATATCTTACGATTACCTCCGGTATAATCCTTTGCGTCAATGATTCTATGTATTCGTCCGCTTTCCCCTCATAGCCTGAATCCCAGGAAGCAACTGCTTCTGCCCTCCATGGTGTCATTGCGCTGTTCCAGTCATCAATCTGTACGGATAGAAGCGTGAAATCTGAAGCAGAGAGTCCCTTTGTGATTTTATGGATTTCTTCTCCTTCTCCCTGTACCGTATTCAGCACAATCAGAGGGGAAGTTTTGTACTCTCCTTGAAATACCGTGATTTCCCTTCCATCAACTTTCATGTTTATGATTATAGCTCATTGCCCCTGAAAGCGGGGTTGGCTATCATATTGGTATTCCGGAGGTAGAATTATGTCTGAAGTACAGAATGCATTTTATGGAAAAGACTCACCTGCAGGTCCTGCGGGAGAAGGCGTAACAAGAAAGGTCCTTGCTCATTCAGAGAACCTGATGGTATGTGAGCTTCATTTCAATAAGGGAGCTATCGGAGCTCTTCACAGCCATCCGCATGAGCAGATTTCCTATATCATCTCAGGTAAGTTCGAGTTCACGATCGGCGGCGTGAAGTATGTCGTATCCGCAGGAGACACCGTATACAAGCAGCCTAACATCGTTCACGGCGCAGTATGTCTTGAAGAGGGTGTAATGCTCGATATCTTCACTCCAGAGAGAAAGGATTTCCTCAAGTAATTCTTTCCTGTTGCTGGAAAATAAAGAGAGGATGCTGCATCTGCAATTGTCCTCTCTTCTGTTTTCCATGTGTTTTTAATTGCTATTGCCGCAAAATCCCAAATCTGATAATGTAACGGCAGTTTTGAGAATCTTGCCTTTGTAGCTCAGCTGGTAGAGCACCACCATGGTAAGGTGGGGGTCACCGGTTCAAATCCGGTCGAAGGCTCTTTTTTATCAGCCTATATTTCCCTTTTTACGCTTTCCCTGCTTCTTCTGATTGCCGGGAGAGAAGCTGAAGCCTTATGTGGATGAGGTTCATCAGGTATATCTTCTCTGTTATCGGGTAATCCTCTATTCCAGCAGCTTCCATAACACGTTTTACCCTGGCCTGGAGCGTGTTCTTATGGATGCCAAGCGATTCTGCCGCTTCGGTGACGCTCATGCTTTCATCGTAATAGCTTTTTACAGCTTCCATGCATTTTCTAAGGCTGTTCTCCGTAAGATAACGCCTCATCTCATCGATGAATGAGTCAATTATGTCGCTGTTGGAGAATGCCGTCTGATACATCATGTATTTAAGCCTGCTTCTCGGATCTTCAAGATCGATGAGCTTTTCGTCCATGTGCTTATCAATCCAGAGCGCATCCGTGGAGGCTTTGCTTATTGCGGAGTAATCTGCGGCAGGGCGGGGTATGATGATCCTGCATTCAGATATCTCCTCGATTTTCTGAAGATCCGAGCTTTTTATCTCCGAACTGCAGATTATCGAGAGGGAATCAGCTTCAAGACTCCAGAAGTCATGTTTGGTGTCAATCAGCTTGCAGGATATAAGTGAGGAGAGTATCTTCTCGAATGGAATCGGTTCATCCTCCGTGTTCCTCTTTGATATCCTCACGAATGTAACTGGGAATACAAAAGATACATCAAGCATTTCCATTACATCCTCGATGTTCTTTATATCCGCATTCTCCGCTGTAAGGAGGCCGAAGAGCTTTGATCTGATGGAAAGGTCTACGAGCTTTGCTTCCATCGTTCCCTGAAGCTCGAAATACTTGTCTGCATATATCTTCAGCAGCTTTGTCAGATCTCTGACCTGTTCAGGAGGACCGAACATGCCTATTGCCCCTATGATCTTCCCATGGAAGGTAAGCGGCATGTTGTAGCCGACTTTCGCTCCAGGATAATTCGGAAGAAGTTCTTCTGTTATTGCGAGATCATGACCGCCTGAGACTACATGCTTTGCTCCTGTATGGATGTCTCCGATACGCGATTTATCAGTGGAGGCGACGATTGTCCCGCTGAGATCCATTATGTTTATCGTCTTGCCTCCCAGAAGCCCTGACACGGCTTCCACGAGTTCCTGGCAGAATGATGAGAGTTCCTTGATGTTGAGCAGCATGTTCTTGCCTACCTGATAACTATTGTGTCGCCGGGAACAATGCTTGAAGCCCTGCCTCCAAGCACTTCCCTGGCCATTTCTTCTGCGTTAAGACCGGAACAATGACAGAGCCCTATGATTTCCGCCCCTGTTGAATCCAGAGCCTGTATGCTCCTTCTCGTTCTTTCTTCATCTGCTTCCGTCAGATGAGTTCCTCCGATAACCGCATATATCCTCTCTCCCGTTCTTTTCTGTATTTCATCAACCATGTTCATTATTCCCGGATGGGAGCAGCCTGCTATAACAACAAGGCCTTCCGTGGTTTTTATCGAAAGAGCTATCTCATCTGAGAAATCATCTGGAACAAAGCCGCGTCCTGTCTCTTTCACGAAACGGTTCGGGATGGTTTCCTCTTCATGTGTTCTCGGAAATCCCTGATGTATTGAAATGCCAGGGGCTATTTCCATGGTTCCTGATACCATATGGACTTTAAATCCATGTGCTGATGCGAAGCTTTCATCCCAGCCTGCCGAAAGATCCGTGTACACGGAACCTTTCTTCGAGAATTTTCTATCAAAGAAGCCTTTGCCGACATACAGGGCAGGGGAGCGATAGCCTACTTCTACGAAATCCCTGAAACCTGCGGCATGGTCATAATGGCTATGGCTCAGGATGATTCCATCGAGAGCTGTGAGATTGATACCAAGTTTATGAGCGTTATGCATGAAGTGGGCTCCGGAGCCGCAGTCAAAGAGCAGTCTGTATCCATCTGCATCCAGAATGAGGCTGAGGCCGTGTTCGTTTATCAGTGCCTTATTGGCAGAAGGTGAATTTTCCATCAGTACTGTGATTCTCAGCAAGGTACCACCTCAATATTTTGTTTCCGATAATTATATTAAGAGTGTGTATGGCAAATTCAACCGGAAAAAATTGGTATGTGTAACATTCGATGCGATGGAAATTCATTCGCGTCTGGTATAAATAACCTATTTGCAGAAAAAGAAAGCACGGCAGTGGGTTTGCCGTGCTCGCTTGTTAGGCTTTAATGGCGTTCATGAACCTCATGATGTTGTCTATCGTGAGACTCATATCGCTTTTTGCGCGTGGCCTTGCTTCCTTGTATGGAACAGCCACTCTGTTGATTGAGAAGATTCCGGAAACTCCTTCATCGTAAGCCGCGGAGATATCATCGCCGATATCACCGACAACCGCGATAACAGGGATTCCTATCTTCTTTGCCCGTCTGGCGACTCCTATGACCACCTTTCCGCGGAGGGACTGGGTGTCTATCTTTCCCTCGCCTGTGAAGATCATATCAGCGCTTTCTGCAAGCTTCTCAAAACCTGTGGTGTTGAGAACGACATCGATTCCCATCTCCAGAGCAGCTCCGAAGAAGGCCTTCATTCCTCCACCCATTCCGCCTGCGGCTCCGCTTCCGGGTATCTGCTGGAGCTCTATTCCGAGCTCTGTGGAGACAAGAGATGCAAGATGCTTCATCTTCTCATCAAGAACCTTCACCATCTCCGGATCAGCGCCTTTCTGAGGTCCGAAGATAGCCGCAGCTCCTGTATCTCCATAGAAAGGATTGTCGATATCGCACATCGCCGTGATCGTCATCTTCTTCACATCTTCATTCATCGTTGAGGTGTCGATATGAGCGATCTTATCAAGCGTCGCGCCGACAGGAATGAACTTATTTCCGTCCTTGTCGAAGAAAGAGACTCCGCAAGCTGCAGCTGCACCGCAGCCGGCATCATTTGTCGCGCTTCCTCCAAGACCGATTACAAGCTTTCTGACGCCCTTCCTCGCGGCATCGAGAATCAGCTCGCCGACGCCGAATGTCGTTGTTTCTGAAGGATCTTTTCTGTCTCCTACAAGAGGAAGTCCTGCGGAAGCGGCCATTTCAATGACAGCTGTCTTGTCAGGGAGAATTCCATAGAAGCTGTCCATTTCCTCATTCCATGGGCCTTTTGTCTTTACCTGGATCTTTTCTCCGCCGAGGGCGGTGAGGAAGGAGTCTACGCTTCCTTCGCCGCCGTCAGCTACTGGTATTGAGACAATCTGGCATTCCGGATGGTAGTGCAGGATCCTCTCCTTCATTATGGAGATTATCTCACTGCTGGACATCGTTCCCTTGAATGAGTCAGGTATCAATACAGCTTTTTTCATATACGGTCCTTAGATAAGGAACAGAGAGAGAATGAACACGAAGATCATTCCGACGATGCCCATGATTCCTGTCATCGCGGACTGTGTCTTGTATCCGTCTTCCATCTCGATGTGACCGAACTTCGTTACAACCCAGAAGTATGAGTCATTAGCATGCGATACAGTCATTGCACCAGCTGCGATAGCCATTACAGTAAGCGTGCCTGCCATTGGGGAAGTGAGGCCGAGAAGGCTCATCATTGAACCTGGATCTGTGATCATGCCCATGATTCCAGCTGTCGTTGTAAGTGCGACTGTAGAAGAACCCTGTGCTGTCTTGAGGATTGCGGAGACGATGAATGGGAAGAAGATTCCGACCTTTGCAAGCACTGCTGCATGCTCCTGCATGTATCCTACGAATCCTGCTTCTGAGATTACCTTTCCGAGAACACCGCCAGCTGCTGTGATGAAGAGGATTGGTCCAACTGTCTTGAGTGTCTCATCGACGATTGAGTAGAAGTCCTTCATCTGATGTCTCTGTGCGAGGAGAATGACTCCGAATACAGTACCGATAGCGAGAGCGATGATAGGTGTTCCGATGAATGTGCAGAGGGTTGCGAATGCGCCTGTCCATCCTGCCATTGAGGAGATTGAACCAAGTGCCATGCAGATGATAGGAATGATGATCGGAGCGAGAGCCATGAATCCGTTAGGAAGCGTTCCGAAGCTCTTGAGAAGCTTCTCATACTCAGCCTGGCTTACTTCGTTTTTATCTTCGATTGTCTTAACGCGCTTTCCGATATAGTTAGCATAGAAGTATGCGGCGATGAGACAAGGAATAGATACAAGAGCTCCGATACCCATTACCATAAGAAGGTGGTCACCGACTCCGAGTGAGCTTGCTGCTGCGATCGGGCCCGGTGTTGGCGGGATGAATACGTGTGATGTATAAAGACCTGCTGAAAGAGCTACTGTAAGAGCAACTGATGAATATCCTGTTCTCTTCTGAAGAGCGCTTCTGATCGGGTCGAGGATAACGAATCCTGAATCGCAGAATACAGGGATTGATACAACCCATCCCATGAGCTCTACAGCAAGATCCGGATGCTTCTTGCCTACAAGACGTACAACCATCTCTGCAAGCTTCAGCGCTCCACCTGTTTTCTCGAGCATCGTTCCGATGAGAGCACCGAGGATGATTACGATACCGATACTGCTGAATGTGCCGGAGAATCCTGCTCCGATCATGTTAGGAATATTCGTAAGAGGAATTCCTACAACAATAGCGAGTATGAGCGAGATGCCCATGAGAGCAATAAATGGATGCAGCTTGAATTTGCTGATCGCCACGATCATTACGACAATAGCGATTACGAACGAAATAATCAGACCAACACCTGACATATTCCACCTCCTGATTTAATGCAGTGTAAAACCAAAGCATTCCATAGCTTCCATAAAAAGAATGCATGCAGGAGTTCCGGAGTAAAACAGGGAAGCTGAAGCAGAAGGAACGTCTGTATGCACTGCTTTTTATGCCTATATTACTATTCTAGAATCCATCAGGCCGAATTCAACAAAGTAATTTTGTTACACATAACATCAGATTGAGGATAGAAACGCTGATTTCTGTAGAAAATGTCATATGACATACTTTGTATGTCTTGATACGTAAGGGCGGGGATAATTGCCTTTTTCACCGGCTTTGCTCAATATATGCAGTGTATTCTGCATTTGAGGAGATTCTCATGAACATAAAGCCATTTGCCGTAGAGGAGTGGATGAACGCATTCGAGACCGGTGCGCGCTATAATATCGCGGAAACCTGCGTCGATTCGATTTCCATGGATGAGCTATTTGATCTTTCAGGAGAAGATAAGGAAGCATTTCTTTCTTCTTTCTGCGCTCGTCGTCTTACCTATGGCGATATCATGGGGAGTAAAATGCTGAAAGAGGGGATTGCAAGGCTTTATAAGACGATAATGCCGGAAGAGATTGTTCCGACACATGGGGCTGCTGGGGCAAATCATCATGTGTTCTGCTCACTTGTTTCTCCCGGCGATCATGTCGTGAGTATCATGCCGACTTATCAGCAGCTGTATTCGATTCCTGAATCAGTCGGAGCCCGGGTGGATATCATGCACCTCAGGCAGGAGAACGGATATCTTCCCGACCTTGAAGAGCTCCGATCTCTCGTGACGGCAGATACAAAGCTCATATGCATCAACAATCCTAATAATCCGACAGGTGCTCTTATGTCTTCCGATATGCTCAGAAGCATAGTGGAAATCGCAAGAAATGCCGGTGCTTATATACTCTGCGATGAGGTCTACCGCCATCTCACTCAGGAAGATATATGGTGCGAATCTATCGTAGATATCTATGAAAAGGGTATTTCTGTCGGCAGCATGTCCAAGGTATTCTCCCTCGCAGGGCTCCGAATGGGATGGATTGCAACACATGATAAGGATGCCCTCGCCGCATTTATCTCGCATCGCGATTATGATCTCATAAGCTGCGGAAT
>JADIMF010000143.1 GCA_017694915.1 Candidatus Ornithospirochaeta stercoravium | reverse complement strand
TGGCTCGGATAAAGAGATTAAAGCAATTCAAATCCTTCGTCTGTCAGGAAGTATTCCTTTCCTGTAGCGAGTTTGATTATATAGCTTCGCATCTCGTATCCGGCACTTCTTGAAGACAAGCCATCAAATATGGCCATATATTGAAGATCTCCCGACCGAGGCTTCCTACAGTAAAATGTAAGAATCTTTGAACATCGCTTTTTGTCCTTCATTAAAAAGCTGTAGGCTGCATTGATAAAGGAATCGGCCTCTTCAATTGCCTCAAAATATCGATGTAAGGACTTGTCCAATACTACAAGGTTATATTTGTACATTCACAGCCCCAGTTCCTTATCGGCTATCGTGATAGTGTAAAACCTAATCAACTCATATTATCTGGGCTACCTTAAAACACAAAAGTAATAATCAATACTTCTGCAGAGCATATCCAGGAGCATCCGGCACAACGAAGCTGACTACATCCGAATAGCTTCCAACATATATTGCAATAGCCTTTACTGTACTATTAGGCATTACCTCAACCCCAGAAGAAACATACTGCATTCCGGTCTTAGAGCGGCACACTACAGAATGGTTATTCATACGGAAATCCATGCCATTTGTTTCTGAAGGGGTCGATCCATCCACTGTATAGATTATCTTCGCACTATACCAATCAGATGCCATACTTAATGCGGCAGTTGCATAATCACCATGATTGACCCATCCGTTAAGACCAATTGTAGGTGTACCAAAACTTGGTTCTGCTGGTATTTCAGGTTCCTCAGGAGTTTCAGGTTCGACAGGTGTAGACGGAACCTCTTCAGAAGGTGGATTCTCTTCCGGGGCCGATGGAGAACCGTTGCACGAAACAAATATCATCATTAATGCTAATGCAAATACCATAACAGACTTCTTCATCATAATTTCCTTTATCCTTTTTTACTATTTACCTATTTATATATATAAAGCATATTCTTGATGTTTGCTTCATTCCAGAAAAAGAGCCTTGCTTTTTATGCAAGACTCCTCACTTCGATAAATAAGCCGGTTATCTTCTACCAAGAAGGATACCGAGAAACTGTGTTGGATCTCTGTACTCGAATACGACAGTATCTGAAGACTCTGTATAAGTTGCATTTATGTACATATACTGACGCGTGGATGTATTGAAGAATGTAACCTGGTAAGAGGTATCCGTAGATCCCTGGCTGTCGATTATAACATGGTCATATAGGGCTAGACTGGACTTGAAATCAATCAAGAGCTGATTGTTCTGGTAGATCATTATATTGTCTTTCTTCACGGATACCGTAAACGGATCGCCTTCTGTATCATACCATTCTCCTTGGAACCAGGAAGGTGTGGCGATCCTACCGTTGGGCGATCCAGAGCAAGCAGTCATCAATGCTAGAATTGCAACAAGAACAACTAAAGAAAATTTCCTCATAAATTACTCCCTTTTCTCCAGTTTATGTTGGAGATTCTTATAAATCAAGAAAATACAAAGAGATTTCGTGCTGGAGAAAAGGATGCTGGAATCAAACTATCTAATTAAGCAGCATGATATCCACCGGTATCTGGTTTGTTGTCGGAGTCTGCTCGTAGTATCTCCAATTACCCGAAAGCTCTTCGAAAAGCTCGTCGGCGGTTATAGATTGATTTGAATAGCCCACTGTTCCATATACTGTTTTCTCGCAGCCGGAGACCAAAACAGTCCGGGTGTTTATGGAAGTATGCCTCCACCCAAGGATTTCAAGGATAGAAGCCGTCAGAGCGCCGTGTGATTCCTGCTCGCCGCTTTCTGTAAACACTGGAACCATGTATGAAAGCTCATCAGAGCCTGAAGCAGCTATTACCTTCACAGAGCGGAGGTCTAATCGGCTGAAAAGCGATGCAAAAGCTTCCCATATGGATTTTCCTCCTTCTTCTGCCATCGCACCGGAATAACAAGCGTCAATGACAGCAACAGCAGGGGCTTTCTTTGTTTCAAGTGCGCTGAACACAGCCGCCATGGGCAACTCCTCGTAGTCGCCTGTTTCTGATCCAGCGGCAAGGAATGCATTTCCGTTCTCATCAACATCCCCATGCCCCGAGTAATAGAAGATGATAAGGTCGTCTTCTGTTGAAGGAATGCCCGATATAGCGCCAAGGATTGCATCTGCCATCGGATAATCTCTAGCAGCCTTATCAGCCTCTGCGCTGTACTGGACAAGATAGGAGGTCTTTGCCTCAAATCCTCTCTGTCTATATATATCCGAAAGGCAGGAACCGAATTCGAGAGCATCATCAGGACAGCCGACCAGATCCGGTGCTTCGCTATTAAGATAATCCAGCCCCACAGACACGATGTATATGGTCGGGGCATGTGTCTGACCAGGATAGGGCGAGCATGACACAAGGACCGTCACGATGATTATCAAAGCAATAATCAATTTCTTAAGCATATGTACCAATCTCCACAGAGATGCCTATCCCTGCCGTTGCGCCGAAGCTGTTTCCGGAAAATCTAATCCTCAAAGGTATCAATACGCTGAAGGAAATAGGAACCCTCAGCATCGTTTCCGACATAGAGGCGAATCTGTATTTCACTGCTCCTCCAGCCATGAACTCAACTATTGGATAGCTATTCATCCAGCTTAGTACCAGCCCTGCCTCAGCCTCAAAGAGCCATGGATCTACATGGAACATAGCGCCAAAAGCAAGCAATAACCCATATGCAGGCTTGAAGGACAGAAAAGGCTCAAAGGTCTTTACCGGAGCATCAAACAGGAAGCCAGCCTTCCCATAGAGCGAGATATCCTCCCAGACTTCTCCACCAAGCGAGTAAGAGGCGGCAATTCCCCAGTCAATAACAGATATTGAGTCTGCAGTCCTATATCCAGCATCCACACCAATGCCAACGGAACTGTGAATAGCAGAGCCATCGGCATAGGCGGGTGTGGCAAGAATACAGACTATCAGCGCAAAACAAGCTTTCCTCATCTTCCCGTCCGACGCTTCATTTCAGCAAGCTTCAGCTCCTGTGCCATCTTTTCTTTTTCCGGGTTCTCCTGTCGGTCCTTCTCTATAAGCATGTTGATATACATGCTGTGCGTACCAAATTCGATTCCCCGGAATGCGATGTAATTGAGATTGCGAAGCGTGAGGGAGTAAGTGCTATCCCTGTATACCTCATCCGGTTTCCTTCTTTTCTGACCGCCTCTTTTCTTCTGCTCAGACGGCTTCGCAGTATAAAACGCATCAAGAAAGTTTTCTTTTCCCATAGAATTCATCTCCAATGTTTGTTTAACGATTCAGCTATTCAACGAAACAGCTGTTCAATTAATCAGTCCAAGGACTTCTTCCGTAAGCTTCCTATAATCATCAGCAGGCTTCGATCCATTCCTGAACTCATATAGGTCTGTTCTTTTCGCCTGCGCCATTTCCACGGCTATTCCCTGTCGTATCTTCGCATCGAAAATCTTCGTCCCAGCTTCTGCTGCTGTCGCTTCAAGTACGGAAAGGACTTCCTTCGAAAGATTTGTCTTTCCGTTATATCTGGTAAGCAGGATTCCAAGGATTCTGATGTCGTGCTTTCCTTTATCCTTTACGACAGAGACAATCTCGAAGAGCGAGGATAGTCCCTGAAGAGAGAACGCAGAAGCGTTCACAGGAACAATCAGATAATCCGCGGCATTGAAGCCATTCAGGGAGAGGATGCCAAGAGACGGAGGAGCATCTATGATGCAGAAATCATAGTTACCGCTGACTGTTTGAAGCTTATCCCCGAGCAGAGAATAGGCATATGGCTGCGTAAGCCTCCTGTCTGCATCTGCAAGCATGATAGAGCAGGGGATTAAATCTCCTGCAAAAGTGCTGGATATGCATTCACTGATTCCAGCGTCATCATAGAGAAGTTCCGACAGCCCCTTAGCCGAATCCGGGTTTATGCCTAGAGAAGCCGTGAGGTTTCCCTGGGGATCAGTATCAACGAGAAGCACACGGAACCCTTTCTTCTTCAGGCCAAGCCCAAGGGCAGAGGCTGTAGTCGTCTTTCCGACTCCGCCTTTCTGATTCGCAACCATTATGATCTTCATACGTTTCTCCTCCGGTTGTCTTTCCTTTTCTTTATCGCCTCTCTCCCGGCTGCGGGATTATCCTGCGGGGAATACTCATAACGGTCTTCCCACTCAGGGTTATATTTCGGATCTCTGTAGAAATCACGGAAAGTGTAGTAGTGGATATCGTTCTCACCTGCGAATTGCCGTATGCTGATTCCCTCTTCAGACCTGCGTCTGAGAAATTCGCTGACGAGATTCAGCTTTTCTTCTTCCGAATACCTTCTCTGTTTCATCAATCCTCCGTCTAAGATAGGCATGAATACCTGAATCGCTATTTAGCTACACAGCCATTTAGCCACTTAATAAACATATTTCTGGAGGAAAACAATGGTGACCAATTGCCCGATGTCACCATTTGAAACATTTATGTCACAGCATATTGCTGGATATTGCGTCTTTTCGTTACTGCATATAATATTATCCATGTTCAGGATAGGGGTATATGGCTAGTCGGAGAGGGTCCGAATCCTTCTCTCTCCAGCAATATGCCATATACAAGAGTGAAAACTTGAGTATATGGCTTTTTTTATAAAGATTAGAATCAAATACATAATGATTAAATAGTAATCAATTTGATTCTGTAATCTAATTTACAAATTCTCAATCGAATATATGTGACTAGTAGATCAAGCTCTTCATATTCTTCCTGAACGTCTATGTCTCACTAATTCCAAAGTTCATGTAATGCGTTTTACAAAGCCCGCGAAAAGTATAGAGATTTTAGACATTTTTCTTTGCATTTGTAATGAGTATGTTAGTTTTATACAGTCTTTATGCATAAGAGTGCATAAAATTCGAAAAAAATTTAAATCTAACGCTTTATTAACATTGAAGAATTAAAGAAAATACTATAAAACTTATCCAAGACAGTAAGTGCCTTTTACTGATGACTTGGAGGCTATATGTGGAAATACATTCTTAAAAGGCTGCTTATGATGATTCCTGTTCTGCTTGGAGTGACTTTTCTGGTCTTCTTCATTCTGAACATGACCCCAGGAGATCCTGCAGCGATCATCTTAGGCGACCAGGCCACCCCCGAAGCCATTGCTCAGCTCAGAGAGGAGCTGGGGCTCAATGATCCGCTTCTTATCCGCTACTTCAGATATATCATCGACATGCTTCATGGTGATTTCGGAGAGTCATATAAGAACGGAATCAGTGTTGCAGCGCAGGTTCTTGATAAGTTCCCGAATACGGCTGTCCTAGCTGTTGCCGGTATCTTCGTTGCTCTCATCATCGGTATACCAGTTGGTATAATCTCTGCACGAAAGCAGTATTCAGCCCTGGACAACACATCGATGGTCCTCTCGCTGATCGGAGTTTCGATGCCTAACTTCTGGCTGGGGCTCCTGTTGTCGCTTCTCTTCGCACTCAAGCTTGGCTGGTTCCCGTCCCAAGGAATGGGATCTGGTTTCCTGCCGCTACTGCGGAGCCTTGTACTCCCTGCGTTTACCCTCGGCACCGGATCTGCGGCAACTGTTGTGCGTATGACAAGATCCTCGATGCTTGAGGTCATCAGACAGGACTATATCTCAACAGCAAGGTCCAAGGGACTTTCTGAGAATGTCATCACGAAACGTCATATGTTCCGCAATGCACTCATTCCTATTGTCACTGCTGTCGGCCTCCAGTTCGGCACCCTCCTTGGAGGTGCTATGCTTACGGAGACTGTATTCTCGTGGCCAGGGCTTGGACGTCTCATGGTCGACTCACTCAACAGCAAGGACATACCGATGGTCCTTGGAAGCGTTATTTTCCTGACTATCATGTTCTCGTTTGTCAACCTAGCTGTTGATATCATCTATGCGTTCATCGATCCGAGGATCAAGAGCCTCTATAAAAAGGCTGGATTCAGAAAGAGAAAGGCGGTGGCAGCATGAAGAAGGCAGCAGCAGAAAAGAACAGACAGCGCTCTCTCTGGATGGAGGCGTGGAGAAGACTCAGAAAGAATAAGCTTGCAATGACAGGACTCGGATTCATCCTCCTTCTTGTTGTTCTCGCGTTATTCACGATTGCAGTGGATATCATCACGCATAACTCGTTCTATGATAATCATGTGATAAAGCAGAACCTCAGGCTTCGCCTGCAGGGACCTTCGAAGGAACATATCTTCGGTCTAGATGAGTTCGGCCGCGATATCTTCCTACGCGTTATCTGGGCTATCAGATACTCGCTATTCATGGGAACAGTCGCTATCGGCATATCCGTCGTAATCGGCAGCATCCTCGGTGCTATTGCGGGATTTTACGGCAAGATCGTTGATAACGTGATCATGAGGATCATGGATATCTTCCTTGCAATCCCGTCAATGCTCCTTGCGCTTGCAATCGTTGCGGCGTTCGGTACAAGCCTTACGAACCTGCTTCTTGCTATAGCAATCAGCTATGTTCCGACATTCGCACGTACCGTAAGGGCTTCCGTTCTGACTGTTAAGGATCAGGAATACATTGAGGCCGCGAGAGCACTTGGTGCAAGCGACGTTAGGATTATCGGCAAGTACATCATCCCTAACTGCCTTGCACCTCTCATTGTCCAGGCTTCGCTTGGAGTCGCAGGTGCTATCCTCTCGATTGCAGGACTCTCGTTTCTTGGCCTCGGTATACAGCCTCCGACACCGGAGTGGGGCTCAATGCTTTCGAATGCAAGGTCCTATATCCGCGATGGATGGCATATTACCGTTATACCAGGCCTGATGATCATGCTCACGATCCTCTCTCTGAACGTCCTTGGGGATGGCCTGAGAGATGCTCTCGATCCAAGGCTTAAGAACTGAGGTGAACCATGAGTGATAAAGAACTTCTGAGGATAGAGAATCTTGAAATCAGATATGAGACCGATGACGGTGTAGTAAAAGCTCTCAATGATGTATCGCTCTATGTCAATGAAGGTGAGACGCTCGGTCTCGTCGGCGAGACAGGAGCGGGGAAGACAACGCTTGCAAAGGGCATTCTTCGTCTTATTCAGACACCGCCTGGACATATTGTCGGCGGAAAAGTCTTCTATGACGGCAAGGATGTGCTCTCGATGACGGAGCAGGAGATGCACCAGATCCGCGGTAATGCGATTTCCATGGTCTTCCAGGATCCTATGACGAGCCTCAATCCCGTTATGACTGTAGGTGAGCAGATTGAAGAGGTTATTGCGGTCCATAATCCTGATATCGGCAAGGAAGAGATAAGGGCACGTGCCATAGCAATGCTCGGCAGGGTAGGAATCTCTGCAGACAGAATCGATGAATACCCTCACCAGTTCTCCGGCGGAATGAAGCAGAGGGTAATCATAGCTATTGCGCTTGCATGTAATCCGAAACTCCTTCTGGCCGATGAACCGACGACAGCTCTCGATGTGACAATCCAGGCACAGGTGCTGGAGATGATCAGGAAGCTTAAGAATGAGATGAACACGGCTATGATCCTCATTTCTCATGACCTTGGCGTCGTTGCACAGACCTGCGACCGCGTGGCTATCATCTACGCCGGACGCATCGTCGAGACTGGAAATCTTTATGATATTTTCAAGAATCCACAGCACCCTTATACGGTCGGACTTCTTGATTCGATTCCTTCTCTCACAAAAGAGACGAAGCGCCTCAATCCTATCAAAGGACTCATGCCTGATCCTACGAATCTCCCTTCTGGATGCCCGTTTGCACCTCGCTGCAACTATGCATCCTCTGAGTGCTCAGCGGCAGTCCCTGAGCTTGAAGAGAGCGGCAGTGGACACTTTGTCAGATGCATCAGAAAGGAGGGAAGATAATGGCTAAGGAAGAACTTCTCAGAGTTGAGAATCTGAAGAAATACTTTGCTACCAACAGCGGCATGCTCCATGCTGTGGATGATGTATCGTTTACGCTTGCAAAGGGAGAGACGCTCGGAGTCGTAGGCGAATCAGGATGCGGTAAGTCGACGCTTGGGCGAACGATACTCCGCCTCCATGAACCGACAGAGGGTCGTATTTTCTTCCATGGCGAGGACATTACGACTGTTGATAAGAAGAGGATGAAGGAGCTTAGGAGGAATATGCAGATCATATTCCAGGATCCATTCGCTTCGCTCAATCCTAGAATGACAGTCGCTCAGACAATAGAGGAGAGTCTTCTGATACAGGGACTCTTCTCCAGAAGAGACAAGGATGGGCTCAGAAAGCGCGTCCATGAGCTCATGGATCTTGTTGGTCTCTCCGAGCGTCTTGTCAATAGTTATCCGCATGAGCTTGATGGAGGAAGAAGGCAGAGAATCGGAATCGCCCGAGTCCTTGCACTTAATCCGGAATTCATCGTCTGCGATGAACCTGTATCTGCACTTGATGTCTCGATTCAGGCCCAGATTCTCAACCTGATGCAGGATCTGCAGGATTCGTTCGGATTTTCCTATCTTTTCATCACACACGATCTTTCGGTCGTCAAACATCTCTCAGATGAGATCATGGTCATGTATCTCGGGAAGATGGTGGAGAAGTGCAGTACTGCAGATCTTTTCCGCAACCCGATTCATCCATATACGCAGGCCCTTCTTTCTGCAATCCCGGTCCCGGATCCTGATTTCCATGCTGAGAGGATAATCCTCGAAGGCGAGATCTCAAGCCCAATCGATCCGCCGGAAGGTTGCCGTTTCGCAGCCCGCTGCCGTTTCGCGACAGAAAGGTGCAGGAAAGGGGATATCCCGCTTCATGAGGCTGAGCCAGGACACTTCGTTGCCTGCGTTCTCGATCAGAATAAAAACCCAGGAGGTATAAAATGAAAAGAGCACTTGCTATTCTGCTTGTACTCGTAGCAATGATTTCCGCTGTCTTCGCAATGGGCGGCAAAGAATCAGGATCAGTTAATGAATCAGGCTACAAGGATACAATCAAAATCGCCATCGGCGCTGATGTCACATCCTTCGATCCGCACATTGGAAAGGAGACTCCGGCAGTTGCGGTTACAAACCACATCTACGATACACTTGTCCGTGTCGATCCTGTGACTGACGAGGTCGTTCCTCAGATTGCAGAGAGCTGGGAGATTGTCTCCGCTACAGAGTACAGATTCCATATCAGACAGGGCATTAAGTTCCATAACGGTGAGGATCTCACGGCTGATGACGTTAAGTATTCTCTTGACCGCGCTATCGCAAGCGCCGCTGTGTCCTACATCGTTGACTTCATCGATGAGGTCATAATCGAGGATGACTACACCGTTCTCGTCACTCTTGATGCACCATATGCTCCGGCTCTGAGGAACCTTGCTGTTCCATTCGCAGCCATCGTACCGATGGACTACACATCAGCAAATGAGGACATTCTCAGAACAGCTCCTGTGGGATCCGGTCCATATAAGTTCGAGTCATGGTCACAAAATGACAGCACAAAGCTTGTCGCGAACGAAGAGTACTATGACGGTGCACCGGCAACTAAGTATCTTGAGTTCCGCGTTGTACCTGAGGCAGCTCAGAGGACAATCGCTCTTGAGACAGGTGAGGTCGACCTTGCATATGATCCACTCACAGCTGATAAGCAGAGAATCAGAGAGAACGATGATCTTGTACTCATCTCCGCTCCTTCTCTTACCTGCTACTATGTCTCGATGAACATGAACAAAGCTCCGTTCGACAACAAGCTAGTACGTCAGGCTGTTAGCCATGCAATCGATAGACAGCTGATTGTAGATACGCTCTACATGGGAGATGGACAGGCAGCTGACGATCTCATCGCTCCAGCAGTATTCGGATACTTCGGATGCGGAGTCGATGAGTACGATCCGGAACTTTCGAAGCAGCTTCTTGCTGAAGCAGGTTATCCTAATGGTTTCTCATGCACTCTCTGGGTCAACAACAACCAGGAGAGAGTCGAAGTCTGCCAGGTAATCCAAGCTATGCTCGCAGAGATAGGAATCGAGTGCAAGCTTGAGGTAATGGAGTTCGGCACATTCATAAGCCGCACGACATCCGGCGAACATGATATGGCTTACTTTGGCTGGGTCACATCAACAAAGGACGGCGATTACACCTACTACTCACTCGAGCACTCCTCACAGCAGGGCGCAGCTGGCAACAGGACATTCGTCAATGATCCAGAGGTTGATAGGCTCGTCGAGATTGGCAGGACAAGCACTGATGAGAACGTTAGACGCCAGGCATACCAGGATCTCTCGATCTACCTCAAGGATCTTGCTAACAATGCCAACCTCATCTATACCGATATCTCAGCAGGTGCTGGCAAGAACGTTGAGAACTTTGTGCTCGATCCTATTGGATACCACGAGCTCCAGAATGTCAGCGTCAAGGCTTCAAGAAGATAATCATAAGATAATACTCATCCGGCAGAAAAACTGCCGGATATGAATCAAGGAGATAATCATGCTGCTTAGTGAAATCACATGGGTGAGAGCAGAGGAATACTTCAAGCATAACGATATGGTAATAATACCTATCGGAAGCATCGAATGCCATGGCAAGCACATGCCTCTGGGAACAGATACGCTCATTCCTGACAAGATCATCGAGCTCGTAAGAAAGCAGAAGGATGACATCCTCATCGCTCCTACGATGCCCTATGGTGCATGCGAGAGCCTTTATCCGTTCCCTGGAACAGTTAATCTCGGTACGGATCTTCTCTACCAGTTGATGAAGACCATCATCTGGAATCTAAAGCGCCACGGCGCAAAGAAGTTCGTCATTCTCAACGGTCATGGAGGAAACATCAAGGCCCTCGAAAGGATCGGCTATGAGCTTGACAGCGAAGGCTGCATGATGGCACTCCTGAACTGGTGGCTCAATGTCTGGGAACTTAACCCAGCATGGAAAGGCGGCCACGGCGGTGGAGAGGAGACTGCGGGTATCCTTGCAGTGAATCCGGATCTCGTCGACAATACATATGTGAATGATCCGCTTGTGATGAAGGATGTATCTCCTGCAATCAAGGCAAGCGGCTTCAACAGCGTTGAATTCAAGGGCGTGAATGTGACGATTCCGCGCCTTACAGATCATGTCACAGATAATGGCTGGATTGGACCTGACCATCCGAAGTATGCAACAAAGGAGTGGGGTGATGAGATGCTCCAGTCCTTCGCAGACTACATGGTCTCGTTCCTCGAAGAATTCAGCAGAGTAGAACTCTGATAATTAACCATCGCTACGGCGGTATTTGCCGCTGTAGCAATACATTATAAGGAATACTCAGCAATGAAGGAAAATAGAGAATACGCTTCCCTGATTGCCTCCCTCAGCAATGCTAACGGCGTTTCTGGATTCGAGGATGAGGTTCTTCGTGTCCTGGAAAAGGAGTCCGAGGGGCTTGGAAAGAGGCACAGGGATTCACTTCTTAACTACTATATAGAGGATGAGAGGGATTCTTCGCTTCCTCTCGTACAGCTTGACTGCCACTCCGATGAGGTCGGCTTTATGGTCCGCGCAATCCGTCCGGACGGGATGCTTGAGTTCATGGCTATCGGAGGATGGGTCGTCACGAATATCCCGGCACACATGGTGAGGGTTCAGACAGCATCGGGAAAGTATATCCCAGGAGTCGTCGCATCCAAGCCACCACACTATATGTCAGATGCAGAGAAGAAGACCCCGCTTGATATATCTCAGCTTGTTATTGACATCGGTGCAACCTCTGCAGAGGAGGTCAGGGATGTCTATAGAGTGAGGATCGCAGCTCCCGTTGTTCCTGATGTGACAGCATTCTGGGATGAGGAGCATGACAGGATCTTCGGTAAGGCATTCGATAACAGGATGGGATGCGCAGAGGTCATTTCGGTTCTCTCTGAGCTGAAGGGCGAGAAGCTCAACGTACGTCTCACAGGTGCCTTCGCTTCACAGGAGGAGGTAGGCGTCAGAGGAGCAACGGTGACTGCACAGACTGTAAGGCCTGATGTTGCAATCGTCTTTGAGGGATGTCCTGCAGATGATACGGTTGTTCCAGGCTATCAGGTGCAGACAGCTGTCGGCAAGGGCCCAATGCTTCGCCATATTGATGCAAGGATGATTACGAATCCGCGCTTCCAGAGATTTGCTCTCGATGTTGCTGAGGAAGAGGGAATTCCAGTGCAGGAAGCTGTGAGAACGGGAGGTTCCACGAACGGATCCGTCATCAATCTTACAGGAAGAGGCGTCCCTGCAATCGTAATCGGCATCCCCGTACGATATGCTCACACGCACTACGGAATCTCATCAGTTTCTGATTTCGTCAATGGTCTTAAGCTTGCCATTGCCGTCATCCGCCGTCTCAGCAGAGAGACGATCGAGAGTTTCTGATGGATAGAATCATCGGTGGAATGTTCCCGCTTGAGACTCCAGGTGACTATGACAACAGCTACCTGGAATCCATTGGAGGGGATGTACGGCTCTATATGTCTGGCCGCTGTGCGCTTTACGCATGCCTTGTGGATATAGGGGATGAATCCCCTGATAAGACAGCATATGTTCCTGCATATACCTGCGAGACTGTACTTGCGCCATATGAGAAGGCAGGCTACACGCTACGTTTTTATGATATAGATCCGGATGAGCTGAAGCCGATATACAGGGCCGAGGATCTTAACGGTGTCACGGTCTTCGGACTCTGCGGCTATTATGGCTTCATAAGATATGATAGGTCATTCCTCTCAGAGTGCCATAAACGTGGTATAAAAATCGTCCATGATACAACGCATAGCCCATATTATCCAGATCCGGAGGCAGACTATGTAGCTGGAAGCCTCAGGAAATGGATGGGTATTGCCGCTGGCGGCGTTGCTTCCAAACGCTATGGCAGATTCTGCAGTCCGGTTATTCCTCCCGAGAACGAGCATCTGAAAGGCAGATATGACTCATTCGCTGCCAGGGCTGAGGCACTGAGAACGGGAAATGATGAGTTCAATGAGAAAGCATCGGATGTCTTCTGGACCACTGAGCTGAGACTGAGGAAAATTTTTGGCGCATACTCCGGAGATGAACTTTCCGAGAGGATAATCCGTACCTTTGATTTTGACCTCATGCGTGAGAAGCGGTGTGCGAACTACCATACTGTAATATCCCATCTCAGACCCAACAGCAGCTTCAGGCCTGTATTTACGGAGCTTGAGGAGCATGATGTGCCAAGCCATCTTACGCTTCTTGCTGATGACAGGGATTATCTCCAGAAGGCTCTTGCTGCAAAGGGTATCTCGAGCACCGTATACTGGCCGAGGACACCTGCAAGCGCTGCACTGGAAGACTTCGACGAGAAGTATCCTGGCGCAGCTTATATCTATGACCATGTGCTCTCGATTCAGGTTGACCAGAGGTACGGTGAAGAGGAGATGGTATATCTTGCAAACGTTCTGAATGAACTCTGAGGAAGCTAGGTTCTGCTGAATATCTCCAGTATCTTCCTGTAGCGTTCACCGTTTGTGGAACTTCTAGCGCTGATTGATGCGCGTATGGAGAGTATCTCTACAAGGGATACGGTCGATACTATGGAGTTCGTTACCCCAAGTATCGAGGCAGGGGCTGTAAGCGTGCAGTCTGAATCAATGGCTATCGGGGATCCCGGGGTGTCCGTAAGGGCAATCACAGGGATTCCTTCTTCTCTGCATAGCGATACAGTACGGATCGTGGACTTTCCGTGTGGAGAGATTGCAATGGCTATGAGAAGACTTTTCTCCGGATTGTTTTGCGACAGGTGGCTCGATACCATATTCGGATCGCTTAAATCGAGCATGACAGCATCTTTTCCGATTGATATAAGGCGGCGCATGCAGTAGTCCGCAGAGACTTTACTGACACCATGGGCAGCGATGAAGATTCTCTCTGCAGAGAGCAGCATCGATACAGCTTTCTCAATCTGATTCTCCTGATCGGTTGCAATGATGACGCTGAGATTCTCCATCTCTGCCTCGACTATGCGTTCTGTCATTCCTTCATTGCCGTCTGTTCCAATCTGCCATGTCCTTTCATTAGGCTGGTTCCAGTATACGGCATATTCACGGAGTGCGTCCCTGAAGTCAGTGAAGCTGCTATAGCCAAGACTCCTGCAGTAGCTGAGGAGTGTCACTTCCGTTGTGCCGGCTTCCTCTGCAAGTTTCTTCAGCGGATGGAAGCAGCATGCGGATATATTCGAAAGTATATAATCCGATATCTGTTTTCTCTTGCGATTCTGTTTAATATAGCTATTTTTTATCCTTGTTATGATATCGGATGTATTCATTTATCGTTTCTTCTCCATATATTAATTATATAGAAATTAAATATGTCTGCAATTATTCCTGCAGATCCTTCGCATAATCATCCGTCGCTCTTACGACTTACTTTGCATAGTGTACTGCTTCTCATGCGGTCTTGTCACTCCGTATACCATTTTCTTATTAGGAGAGAAAATGACTATGCTGGCATCTACCGCATGGAATTCTTTTAATGGTATCCTAATTTAGGATTTCCTTTCGCTAAGGAGTGGGTATGAGAAAAGCTCTATTGTTTCTGCTTGTCATTCTCCTGCCGATAAGCCTATTTGCTTCATCAGGCTGGAACATTGGTATTGAAGGCGGCTATACGATGGGATTCTATGATCAAAGGGGAGGAGAAAGACCGTATAGAATATTCAGTATGGGGCATGCTTTCGAGCTCTCAGTTCCTATTGAATACAGGGTGAATGAATGGTTCAGCATCGTATCAGGGTTGAGGTATATAGGAAAGCCATACAATATGCATGAAGATAACTCTGAAGAAGGTGGAATCGATTTATATAGAACACGTAATGTAAATCATTATTTTGAAGTACCTCTTTCTTTAAGATTCTCGCTCGGTAACGACACGATTCGAGGCTTCCTCGGTGCAGGTTTATACCTCGGAGTCAGATTTCTTTCAACAGAAAGCGGAAGATTGAATGTGCATGATTTCATAACGACAGCTGACACGAATCCCTATTTCTGGGGGACTGTGGATCTTAATCCTGTAAGTGATAATCTTTTCGATGCAGGACTTCTTGCTGAAGCTGGAATCGGTTACACACTCGGTAGCGGTGAGCTTTTAATCAGCGCAAGGTATCAGTATTCATTCATATCACTTGATAGGAAATACCAGAAGAATCAGGTACATAGATACATCGATACTTTGAGTATAACAGCTGGCTACAGCTTCTCTCTGGGGGATAAGAAATGATCAGGAAAGTTTTTGCGATAACATTCCTAGCTTTAGTGCTCCTATCTGGGTGTCGTCCTGAAATCTCACCACCTGAGGAAGAAACTGTAATCACCACATGGGCAGATTTCTTCACAACATGGTGGTCTGAGATGAGTAGAAACTATATGTTCTGGGATCTCGACTCGCCCGGAAATGAATAGGACATAGTATATGACGAGACACTCCCGAAAATGGAGAAATATGGCGATATCGGCAGTTCTGATTCATCCGATAAAGCAGCCATAAGGGATTTCTATGATATTGTTAAGAATCTCCATGATGGCCACTTCGTTTTCAGTATAAGCAATGGCAAAGGCATCTCCGGAAGCTTCCGTCCAATCTATTACCGCAATATGAAGAAGGCAGGGATGACAGATGATGAGATCTTTGAGGCACAGCTTGCAGCTTCCCCTGAGACATATTCAGATCTATTTGCTGTGGATGAATTCCATGCAGAAAAGACAGTAACAATCATGGAGAACACATTCGGTATTGCAG
>JADIMF010000142.1 GCA_017694915.1 Candidatus Ornithospirochaeta stercoravium | reverse complement strand
GTTGTGTCAATAGACTATCTATAAAATTTTGGCAAATTTGTGTCGAGAGAATATGTTGATATACTTAATTACATATAATCTAAATAATTAAATGCTTAAATTATTTTTGAGATTATTCTGAATCCGATGCTTTTCGGCTAAAAGCACATAGTAGATTGACAGCTTTTATCGATAAACATAAACTCTTACCTGTCTTATAGATAAGGAGTCATAATGGCAAAAGAAGAAGCAATCGAGGTAGAGGGAGTTGTAAAGGAAGCTCTGCCTAATACGATGTTCCGCGTTGAGCTGACAAACAAGCTTGTCATTCTCGCTCACCTTTCAGGAAAGATGAGGAAGCATTACATCAGAATCGTCCCTGGTGACACAGTGAAAGTAGAGCTTTCACCGTATGATCTTACAAAGGGAAGGATTGTTTACAGGGAACGCTGAGTTTCCTTGAGTATTATCCAGAGCGCTCCAGAGCCACCGGCAGATAGAGGGGCGCTGTTTTTTTCACTCACAATATCTGAATCATTGAGAATCTTCGTAACAGCATCTTTCAGAACCCCTACTCCATCCTCGCTGTGGAGCCCCTTGCCAGTTATTATCGAAATCTTCCGCAGATGATTCTTCTGGCATTCTTCCAGGAATTCCTTTACAGCCTTGTCGGCTTCATCGAGAGTATAGCCATGAAGATCAAGCGTTGCCTGAGGCATCATCGTTCTCAGTTTGGAAATAGTAAGCTGAGGCTTCTTCTCTTTCTCCCCCTTCTCCTTCATGATCTCATCAAAAGTCTTTTCAGGAGCCTTCTTCTCATAATTCGAAAGTATCGAAGAGAAATCCTTGGTAGCATGATAAGCTGAACGGTTTTCCTCTTTCTGCATTTCTGGCTGCTGAGGAACTGAAGCTGAAGAATCCTTTCTCTTTGGTATCCTGTTATTCCCGAATACAGACCATACAGCTTCAGGAGCGCGCTTCTCATCATCGCTTTCCTTTCTGAAGAGATTATCAGAGAGAATCTCCTCTGCTTTCTTCTCTTCCGGTTCCTTCTTTACCTCAGATTCAGATATGTCCACTTTCTCAGGTTCTGTTTTCTTTCCTTCAAATGAAGAGAGTATCTCCGCAAAGGACTTCGTGGCTTTATAAGGTTCAGATACACGCTTTGGAGGTTCCTTCTCTTTTGGACTCTCTTCTTCCGGCTCCTTCTCGCCTTCCTCTTTCCTTACAAAGTCCTCATTCTTTCCGCCGAATATTGACCATGAGACATTGCAGGCTTTCTTCTCATCCTCTGTTTCCTTTCTGAAAAGAGTGTCATCTACGATATCCTCAACGACTTCCTTCTCTATTGCTTCCTCAGTATTCTTAACAGGCTTTCCCTCGAAAGCGGATAGGATATCCTCAAAGGATTTTGTAGGTTTGTAAGTGCTTTTCTTCTCTTCAGGCTTATTAGTCTTCTTTGCTGTTTTTTTATCGGAAGAGCGACCTTCCCATTTATCGAGAATCGCACCGAAATCAGTTTTCGACTCCGCAATCTTCTTTGTATTCGCCTTTGAAGGCATAGCATAAGGATTCCCCGTATGCTCATAGGCATAGAGGATATCAGCGAAGGAGGAAGATGGATTATAACCCTGGACTATCTCTGAAGGCTTCTTCGGCGTGCTTTTGACAGCAGGCTTTCTTTCAGTTTTCTTCTCTTCTTCTTTCTTCGGCACCAGCTTAATGGAAGCAAATGGTGATAGATTCTCTTCATCAGAAGCTAGACGACGCTTTATGTCGCCAGCTTTCATCTTCTTCTTTGACAATCGATTAAACTTCCCTGATATCGAGTATTTCCGATACGAAAGGCTTTATAATCGCGATAAGCTCATCCGAAGAACATCCCTGCACCTTTATCGTACAGATTGCATTCGTCGGATCAGTTCCGGCGAAAGTACCGAATGAGATTATATCAAGGCCCTTGTCAGCCAGAGCCTGGCTGATGCGTGCGATTGTACCGGGTTTATCATCGACAAGGAATGAGAGCCTTACTCCATAGTGTCTTGCACCGAAAAGTTCCAGAAGGATACGGAACATATCGCTTTTCGTAACTATTCCGACGAGCTTTCCACCCTTTACGACGGGAAGGCAGGAAAGATCCTGGTCGCTCATCAATCTTGCAGCTTCCTCAACTGGGGTATCCTCATCGATCGTGACAGGATCCTTTGTCATAAGCTTGCGTACCGTAAGCTTCGACAGCAGATATGCCATCTCATGTATAGATAAGCTTGAAGCAGGCGATGGGGATGCGTGGAGAATATCTTTCTCGGTTATGACTCCTACGAGGTTCTTATCCTTATCGAGAACAGGAAGGCGATGCACCTTCTCCCTCTTCATAAGATCCGAAGCTTCTCCGATTGACATATCGGGAGTTGCGGTAACAGGGTTTCTGGTCATTCTTCTTGCTATAATCATATCAAGGCCTCCTTTTACAATATTAACCTGAGAAAAAGGGAATTTAAAGAATCATAAATGCAAAAATACGTTTAACAACAGCTTTTTCAGGAAAAAATGCATTATTAATAGATGTCTGGAAGAAAATAGAAGACTTATCAGGGGTTTGGTTATACACTGGAAGGCGGGAGAGAATCATGAAACTTCTGCTTTGCATCATATTACTTGTACTGAATATACCGCTATTCAGCGCGGATTTCGTAACTTCACTATCAAACGGGATGCCTATCACCCTTCATGATGATGGCACATATACACTTGAAGATGATTCGATTCCATACAATGGCACGTTCATCCTCACCCCCGAAGGCATGGAGGAATGGACTGAATACATAAAAGAAGCTGCGCCGATGCCGAATGATATAATCCTTGATACGCTGCTGAAATCGGAGCTGGTGGAATCGGGACAGACAAAGATAGAAATACATGAGAATACGCTCATCTCCGCTGGAAAGGAAACCAGATGCAGGGTGGATCAGCAGACAGGTATACTGTATATCAGGCATGACAACTGGGGATACTACCCTTCTGCAGTATTCTCTGCGGATTTCTCTGTACTCACATTCTTCGTGAATTCTACGACAGGGCTTCTTTCCATCGGAGGTGATATCCCCATAGCTTTCAGATGCACAACCGGAAAGTGATGCTATAATTTCCAGAAGAGAGGGAGGAAGAATGGAAACCATTCTGCTTGATGGAAGGTGGTCGCTTTCAGCCATCATTGCCGATAAGAATATTCCTTTAACAAGGACTGCATATACTCTGCCCATACCTGGCGAGATCCATGACGCACTGTACAGTGAGGGAGCGATAGAAGATCCGTACAAAGGACTTGAAAGCTTAAATACGTCATTCATTTCAAAATCTGGATGGAAGGCTGAGAAGACCTTCTCATTAAGCAAAAACCCTGAGGCGCAGTATGATATGCTGCTCTCCAGACCTATCGGGAAAGCCGTGGTGGTAATCAACGGAATGGAAACAGGAGAATATTCCGATACCGTACGCATCAGATGCACCGACGCCCTGAAGGATGGTGAAAACACGATCTCCATCATATTCCCTCCCCAGACCAGCAACGAAAGAATAACCGCTCTCGGTATCAAAGGCGGCATATGGATAGAATCCAGCGAAGACTATCTAATAAGATCCGTATCGATTGAATCATCATTCGATGGTTCAGAGTGGATTGCAGATGCTGAAATAACGATTGACGCTTTCAAGGAAACAGAGGTGGATGCATCACTCTCTATAAACGAAAAGAGTGAAGCTCATGCAATAAAGCTCAGAAAAGGAACTGAAAGCTACCACCTGCAGCTCAGGCCTGGCGATGTTCAGCTATGGTATCCGAACGGATGCGGACAGCCGCATCTTTATCCAGCAGAGGTCCTCATAGATGGATGCAGATTTATGTTCGACATAGGATTCAGGACGATAGAAGCCGATGAGCGTCTCATCGTCAATGGCATCCCGCTATTCCTCAAAGGCGCTTCATATGCAAAAGAGGATTTCATTCCAACCCGCACTGATTCAGGAAGAATCGAACGTCTGATAAGAAGCGCGAAAAGCGCGAACATGAATGTGCTGAGGATCGATGGATGGAAACCATCGCCAGAGCTTTATGACGCGGCAGACAGATGCGGGATAATGATTTACCAGACAGGACTGGATTCAGGTATCAAAGAACTGATATCCCACCCATCATTCATTCCTAGAACGAAGAATACTGTCTCAGTACTTAGCAGAGTGAAACCCATAGGATTCCCATCTCTGCCATCGATGAAGACCATCGAGAGAATTGGAGACAGCAAGAAGAACATAACATCGCCTGCAATGGATTATCATGGAGAGGAAATGGAAAGAATACTGATGCATCTCGCATCGAATTTCCTCTTCCCTGAGAATCTGGAGAAGATGGTCTATCTATCAGAGCTCCAGCAAGCGATGATTCTCGAACGTGAAGCTGCGGAAATCCGCATGGATTCCTCTGCCTCCGGAATACTCATCGACAGACTCAATGATTCATGGCCGGCTGCAGGCAGAGCAGCAATCGAATACGGAGGAAAATGGAAGCTGCTGCTTTATGCTGCAAGGGCTTTCTTCTCCCCTCTTGCACCTATCCTGTATGTCAGCAATGACAAGGCTTATATTTATGTGGTGAATGATACGGGGAAAAAGGAGAAAGCCGAACTCTCCATAAAGCTCAGAAGCTTCTCCGGAAGCAAGAAGGATGCAAGGGAATATACTGTCGAAGTAGAACCTGGCAGCTTCACGAAAGCTGCGGAGTTTCCGCTGAAGCGACTATCCAGAGCGGACGGATTCCTGTATGTGAAAATGGCTACGAAGGATATCCTGAGAGAACGTGTCATACTTCTCGACAGGCCGAAGAATCTCAACCTCGAGAATCCTGAGATAAAAGCGGAATTTTCGAAAGCAGATGCGAGGACAGTATACATAAAGCTCAAGGCCTCAAAGCCAGCGCTCTATGTAGCTCTCGATGCCGGAGATATAAAGGGAATCTTCTCAGACAATCTCATCTCGGTGCGTCCATCAGCGGAGAAAACAATCATCTTCACAGCGGAAGATGATATCAACGAAACGGAATTCAGAAGCAAGCTGAAGATAATGAATCTGCTGTAGAAGAAGAGCCGTCTTACCGACGGCCCTCATATCATGCACCAAGATAGGCTTTCTGAACTCTCTCATTATTGAGAAGGGCTTCTCCATTGTCCTGAAGTACAATCCTACCGTTCTCAAGAACATAGCCATAACTCGAGCTTTTAAGCGCAAGACGTGCATTCTGCTCAACAAGGAAGATTGTCACCTTATTCTCCTCGTTGATGATCTTTATCTTGCTGAATATATCCTGAACGATAAGAGGTGCAAGGCCAAGACCCGGCTCATCAAGCAGGAGAAGCCTCGGTGCAGACATCAGTGCGCGTGCAATAGCCATCATCTGCTGCTCACCACCAGAAAGAGATCTTGTTTTCTGCTTCTTTCTCGCCCCGAGAATCGGGAAGAAATCATACATTTCCTCCTTTCTCTTATCTATCAGAGCCTGATCACGTACCATGAAAGCCCCCATATCGAGATTCTCCTCTACAGTCATGTCAGCAAAGACATGACGGCCTTCCGGAACAAGAGCGATGCCACGGCGTGCGATGAGATCGGTTGAAAGCGAATGATGCTTTGTCTGGCAGATAGTCTCACCTGCGAAGCTTATGCTTCCCCCCTTAAGAGGAACAAGGCCTACTATGGCATTGAGAAGTGTTGATTTACCTGCACCATTGGCACCGATAAGCGAAACGATATCACCTTCATTGACTGTCATGGAGACATCTGAAAGAGCTCTGATGCTGCCATATGATACGGAAATATCATCAATCTTAAGTATCTCACCCATCAGAAATCCTCCTCTTCATCCTTGCCGAGATAAGCCTCGATAACACCTTTATCATGCTTGATCTCATTCGGAGTGCCTTCCGCGATCTTCATGCCAAAGTTCAGTACCGTGATGTTGTCGCAGATGTTCATGACAAGCTTCATATCATGTTCGATGAGAACGACAGTAACACCGAGGGAGCGGATCTTATCGACGACACCCATCAGGTGGCTTGTCTCCGCAGGATTCATACCTGCAGCAGGTTCATCAAGGAACAGGAGTTTAGGCTCTGCGGAAAGCGCACGGGCAATCTCAAGCTCTCTCTGCTTTCCATAAGGAAGGCTTCCAGCGAAATCCTGTGCGTGTTCGGACAGCTCAAAGAAGTCGAGCCACTCCATCGCCTTCCTGTAGACCTCCCTGTTCTCACGGGAAGCAAACACATAGCTTTTTATCGCCTGTGAAAACCTGTGATGGAATGGATCGGAACCGACCTTGAAATGAAGGCCCATCATCACGTTCTCAACAACAGTGAGCTCCTTATAGAGCCTGATATTCTGGAACGTCCTCGCGATTCCCATGCGGCTTATCTTCCATGCCGGCAGTCCTGTTATATCCTGACCGTCGAAAATGATCCTTCCGCTTGTTGGCTTATCCATACCGGTAATCTGATTGAAAAGAGTCGTCTTTCCAGCGCCATTCGGTCCGATAAGTCCGGTCACAAGACCTTTCTCGACATGAAAATCTACATCGTTGACAGCTATGACACCGCCGAACTCACGTGTGAGGTGTTCAGTTTCAAGGATTCTCATGCCTTGCCTCCTTTAACGCTTCTCTTCGGACGGACGAAGAAGTCATGAAGCTTCTCCTTCCTAGTTCTCGGATCTCCATAGCGATAGCGGTCGCGGCCAAGAATACCCTGAGGACGGCAGAGCATCATGATAACCAGCAGAAGACCGTAGATGATCTGCTTTGCCTGTGCAGGTATTATGTTCGTAAGACCTGTAAGCTGCGGGAAGTATGAAATGAACTGGATGATGAAGGCTCCAAGTATTACAGCCTTTGCGTTTCCCATTCCACCAAGGACAACCGTGCAGAGAACCATTACGGATACCATGAATGTAAAAGATGCCGGCTGGACTGTGAGCGTATATGCTGTCTGGAAACATCCCGCGATACCACCTACAGCTGCACCGAGAACAAATGAGGAAATCTTGTACTTCGTAACGTTGATTCCATTCGACTGTGCCGCAACTTCATCTTCCCTGACTGCTACCATCGCCCTTCCGAGCCTGCTGTGAGCAAGCTGCTGGAAAAGAACATAGAAGACAAGAACGAAGAACCAGATAAGAAGGATGAACGCAAACTTATTCCTAGAAGCGAACTGATAACCGAAAAGAGTTGCTCTCGGAATGCTGTTGTATCCGACAGGATTGAGGTTTGTAGCAACATTTCGGATGATCTCACCTAATCCCAGCGTTGCGATACAGAGGTAATCGCCCTTGAGACGGAGCGTAGGAATACCGATAAGAAGGCCTACAAGGCCTGCGACGATGGCAGCAACCGGAAGAGAAAGCCAGAATGAGAAGCCGAATGTCTTGCACATGATTGCTGTGACATAGCTTCCGATACAGAGAAATCCTGCATGACAGAGCGAGAGCATACCGGTGTATCCGGTAATACAGTTCTGCCCGATAGCCATAAGCGCATAGATACCTGCATAAATAAGTATGAGCTGGAAGAAATTAAGCATATCAGACCTTCTCCCTCTCGTTCTTTCCGAGAATACCATCCGGTTTTACCAGAAGGACGATAATGAGAACAGCAAAGGCAACAGTATCCCTCATGCTGTTAGGAATATGAAGCAAAGGTGCGCCGACTGCTTCGAGAATACCGAGAAGTACTCCTCCGAGCATTGCACCCTGAATATTTCCGATTCCACCTATAACTGCAGCGACGAATGCCTTGAGTCCCGTCATCGTACCCATTGATGGATACACACGGAAATCGAAGGAAGCGAGAATTCCACCGACAGCTGCAAGAGCACTTCCGATAGCGAATGTAAGGGAAATGACTCTGTTGACGTTGATACCCATCAGCATGCTCGTTGCCTGATCAAGCGATGCGGCTCTCATTGCCTTACCCATTCTTGTCTTATTCACGAAGAATGTAAGGAGAACCATCATCAGAACCGATACAAGAACGACGACTATCTGATGCGGAGTGATAGCGATTGCACCTATTCTTATAGGGTCATTTGCAAATGGATACGGGAAACGGCGTGACTGTGTACCGAAAATCCATGCAGCTCCATTGGAGAGTATAAAGGAAACGCCGATTGCTGAAAGAAGAGGTGCGAGCCTGTTCGCATTCCTCAGCGGCTTATATGCGACGCGTTCGATAAGCATACCGAGAAGCGCACATGCTACCATGCTTACAAGCATGGCAATGAAGAATGCAATGATGGTCCAAGCACCGGGATCGGCCGCTTCTCCAGTCAGAGCAGTATATACAAGAAGCCCTATGAAAGCTCCTACCATGAGAATATCGCCATGAGCGAAATTGATGAACTTGAGGATGCCGTACACCATCGTATAGCCAAGGGCAATCAATGAGTAGATTGCACCGAGCGTCAGACCGTTCACGATGTACTGCATATAGAGTGCTACTGTATCCACACTTCCTCCTCCGGAAATGTCAAAACTGCCGGAAAGCACAAACCTTCCGACAGTAATACTTTATTATTCTTGTGAATCAGTCAACCTGTACGATGTGTCCATCGACAATCTGGAATGATCCAACATAGCTAGGTGTAATTCCATCTACATGGTAAACACCCTGGCTTGCAACGAGGTCACCGTTCTCTGCAAAGTTGAGAGTTCCGTTTGCGCCCTGGAAATCCTTTGTTGCTGCAACTTCATCACGGATGAGCTGTCTGTCTGCAGAACCTGCTCTGTCGAGTGCTCCTGCGATGATATATGTTGCGTCATAGCTGTTTGTTGCGAATGAATCAGGAGCATCTCCGTTATACATTGCACCATATGCAGCCTGGAAGTCTGAAAGGATTGTTGAAGCCTCTGCCTGTGCAGGACCTACGTAGATAACACCATCTGTGTAATCAGGAGCAAGGTTGTAAATCTCTGGATCAGAGAATCCATCGCTGGAAAGGAATGGAACTGTGATGCCGAGCTGTGCGGCCTGCTCAAGAATCTGTGCATCCTCTACTGTATAGTTAGGAATGTAGATAGCCTCAGGATTTGCAGATCTGATCTGTGTAAGCTGTGTTCTGAAGTCCTTATCACCGACCATGCATGTCTCTTCAGCAACAACCTTTCCTCCGAGCTTCTCGAATGTATCCTTCATACCAAGAGCAAGGCCCTGGCTGTAATCATTCATAGCATAAAGAGATGCGAGGTTGCGGTAACCCATGACCTCATAGAAGTAATGAGCTGCTACATCGGACTGGAGAGCATCGGAAGGAACTGTTCTGAATACGTAATTCAGGCCCTCTGGATTCGATGCTGGCTGTGCTGTGACATCCTTATGTGTTGCAGATGGGGAAATCATGACGATACCGTCTTCCTGACAGCGCTGAGCAACAGCAAGAGCCGGAGATGTGAATACTGGTCCTACGATTGCGCATACGTTATCTGAATATGCAAGCTTCTCATAACTTGCGAGTGCTTTATCAACAGTACCCTCGCTATCCTCTGCGATAAGCTCAAGCTGCTTGCCGTCGATTCCGCCAGCTGCATTGATCTCGCTGATAGCAAGTTTTGCTGCATTCGAACATCTGATTCCGTAGTTTGCATTATCTCCCGTGAGAGGTCCTATGAATCCGATTTTGTAAGTATTGGAATCCTCGGAAGCTCCACCTGCCGCAACAGCCGCGATACAGACGAAAGCAGCAAGGATTATAGCGATAGCTTTTCTCATTCTGCCACCTCCTGTAAGTAACAAGGAAAAAGTTAAGATATTATATACAAAAAATTGCATATTCTTTCAATAAGTTAACAGCCATACTGATGATTCATTTTTGATAAATCGGATATCTTTTTAAATATTCAGGAGTTATCAAATTCAAAAACAAGAGCACGAATAATATGGTTTTATGCAATCGAATCGTGACTTAGCTGTTTTTTAACACTTTCCTAACAATTTTGACCTTCACCTAATATTTACAGTCTTTTAACACATATTCTACGATTTGAAGTAAGGATTTCAGATGGATGTAACTTTTGAATACTTCTTTCAGGAGATCTTCTCCAATCCGGCATTGCTTATAACCTCGCTGCTCACATTCGGGGTAATATTCGTAAACGGATGGACAGATGCTCCAAACGCAATCGCAACATGCATCACGACGCGATGCATGAAGCCAAGGCCTGCGATAATGATGAGCGCGGTCTTCAATTTCTTCGGAGTTCTCATAATGACGAAGATAAACGCGTCAGTAGCTTCGACCATCAGCAACATGGTTGACTTCGGAAGTGATACTTCAACCGCCATGCTTGCGCTTTCAGCCGCACTGTTCTCGATAGTCGTATACAGCACAACCGCATCTCATTTCGGCATACCGACAAGCGAAAGCCACAGCCTGATCGCAGGTCTCACAGGAGCTGCAATAGCTTCCGGAAAAGGTCTGCAGGCTGTAAACGGAGCTGAATGGATAAAGGTAGTATACGGACTGGTACTCTCGCTGCTGCTCGGCTTCGCAATCGGATACATCGTGTGCAGATTCGTTGTACTGATCTGCAGAAGGATGAACAGACAGAGCACGAACACATTCTTCCGCTATGCGCAGATTGCAGGTGCAGCGTTCATGAGCTTCATGCACGGCGCACAGGATGGACAGAAGTTCATCGGAGTTCTCTTCCTGGGTATTGCTTTTGCAAATGGCGAAACAAGCGTGGAAGGTGTGCTTATCCCTGTCTGGCTCATGATACAGTGCTCTGCTGTAATGGGACTCGGAACAAGTGTCGGTGGCGAGAAAATCATCCGCTCCGTCGGCATGGACATGGTGAAGCTGGAGAAATACCAGGGATTCAGCGCGGATATAGCGGCATCGCTTTGTCTGCTGTTCTCCTCGCTTTTTGGTATTCCTGTATCGACAACACATACAAAGACCAGTGCGATAATGGGCGTTGGCGCATCCAGAAGGCTGAGCGCCATCAACTTCTCGGTAGTTAGGGAAATGATGCTGACATGGGTGTTCACATTCCCTGGCTGCGGAATAATAAGCTATCTCATGACGAAGCTTTTCCTTGCGATTTTCTAGGAGGATTATATGGCAAAGAAGCAGGATTCATTCTATTTCGATAATTTCGTCAGCTGTGCAGAATATGCAGTTGAGGCTACAAAGATACTGAGAGCATGCATCTCGGACTATAATCCGGACGGACTCGATGCCACACTCAAGAAAATCCATGATGTGGAGCACGATGCTGATATGAAGAAGCACGAGGTGGTGAATGTACTCATGAAGGCGTTCATCACTCCTATCGAGCGCGATGACATCATGCTTCTCAGCCAGTGTCTTGATGAGGTTGTGGACAAAATCGAGGATGTAGTGCTCCGCCTTTACTGCGACAACATCCGTTCAATCAGACCGGAGATGATCGGTGTTGTAGATATCATCGAGGAGTGCTGTAGTGAGATGAAGCTCATGATGGAGGATTTCAGGGACTTCAGGCACTCAAAGACACTCAAGGACAGAATCATCAAGATCAACACGCTTGAGGAAGATGCCGACAAGGCCTTCATAGCAAATATGAGGAAGCTCCATACTACAGAGGAGAATCCTTTCGAGATAATCATCTGGAGGAATGTCTACCACTATCTTGAGCAGTGCGCAGATGCCGCAGAGCATGTTGCCGATGTCTGCGAGAGAATCCTCATGAGCAACAGCTGATCAGATTCTCTCTGCTTTTATGATGATGAAGGATGGTTTGTGATACTCGCGGACCATCCTTCTTATTTTCCCAAGAGCTTCATCATCAGGAAGTGGTTCTACGATTCCTTTTATGGTGAAACCATTGTCCAGAAGGCTGTTAACTACTGTAGAAAACATCCTGTGGTAAGTAGTGACAGGACGCTCAAACCAGAGACTCTCGCGCTTACCTTCCCTTCCATAATCAGAGAAGCAATAGCCGCTCCAGCCATTACCATCTTCCGTATAATGGCCATCATATGATGCTGTTGTGAGAGGGTGCTCTGTGGAGAATACAAGTATGCCATGATCTGAAAGCAAGGAATGAACCGATGAAAGAAGCCTGTTTAAATCCTTAATGTAATGAAAGCAGAGGGAGCTCATCACGACATCAAAAGATCCATCAAGCGATGAAATATCTTCGGCAGACAGGACTCTGTATTCAATATTCCCTCTGCTGTTTTCTTCCCTCGCCTTTCCAATCATTTTCTCCGAAATATCTATACCAAGAATGAATGAGGCACCGGCATCAGAAAGAGCTGCATCTGTTTTTCCAAAACCACAGCCTATATCGAGGATTCTTTTTCCCTTCACGTCCCCAATGAGGGAAAGAATAGCAGGAGTTTCAAGGATATCGTTGTAATTCGCACTACTGCGAAGCTCTATATAAGATCTGAAGAAATGCTCATCATCATAGATATTCATGGGAACATAATATCATCAGAGAAGCTTCTCCGCCTCTCTCCTGAAACCTGAAGCTGCTTCATTGAAAGAAGAAACCATATCGCTGAAAGAGAATGTGAACTTTCCGTTTTCAAGCATCATCTTACCTTTTATATACACATCTGTCACATTCTGAGGCTGTGCTGAATAGACAAGTACGGAATACGGATCATAACAGGGAATCATATTAGGATCGGAGAGAGAAAGAACCGATATATCGCTTTCAAAGCCCTCGCGAAGCTGTCCGATATTCCTTCCAAGCGCCTTGGACTTATACTAATAAAGTAGACAAAGAAGCGGAAAGGAATTAAAAAGAAGAATAGACAAAGGAACGGAGGGAAAGTACAAATGGCATACGTGCC
>JADIMF010000019.1 GCA_017694915.1 Candidatus Ornithospirochaeta stercoravium | reverse complement strand
TTGCAAGCTCTTCAGGAGAGAGCTTCTTAACAGCGACCTTTCCTGTAAGCTTTGCCTGCATCACAAGTCCTTCAACAGCCTTGCTTCCACGCTGTACATAGAGCGTAGAACCCATTCCAGCTTTCTTAAGCGCTTCTTCTATGGCATGATGCCCGTAAACTTTCTCACCCATTATCCTCGGAACTCCATCGGTGTCGGACGATCTGTCTCCTTAATCTCCTCCGCAAGCTCTTTCATGAGCTTCCTCGCCTTAAGTGACAGGCGGCGCGGTGTTTCAACCATCACACGGATATACATATCACCACGCTGCGTGGAACGAAGTACAGGAACGCCCTTTCCCTTCACACGAAGCATTGTACCAGACTGTACCCCCTGAGGTATATCCACCTTTATATCACTACCATCGACAGTTGGTACGAATATGGATGCGCCAAGAGCCGCCTGTGTCATGGATACCGGCATCTGGATATAGACATCGTTTCCTTCTCTGACGAAATACTTATCAGGACGGACTGTAATGAAGAGAACAAGATCTCCATCCTCTCCGCCATTGAGGCCCGCATCGCCCTTGCCGCGAAGCGAAAGACGTGCACCATCGTCGATACCTGCAGGAATCGTGACCATCAGCTTCTCTGTCTTATTCACCGTTCCTGTACCATGGCATGAAGCACATGGCTTCTCGATGACATATCCCTTACCACCGCAGGTGCGGCAAGTTGAGGACATCTGGAAGAAGCCTGAACCGCTTGTAACCCTTCCTGTGCCATGACATGACGGACATGTCTTCCTGCCTGTACCACCAGTACCACCACAGGTATCGCACTTCACCTTATGGGCGAAGGAAATCTCCTTCTTGCAGCCTTTCACTGCTTCTGAGAAATCTATTGTTATATCATACCTAAGAGAGGCACCGGGCTCTGCATAAGCACCCCCTGAAGTCCTTCTCGCTCCTCCTCCGAAGAATGATGAGAAGAAATCAGAGAAACCGCCAGAACCACCGAAGATATCGGAGAAATCACGATAGACATTCGAATAGTTACCGGCTGCTCCTCCCTGGAAGTCATTCATGCCGCTGAATCCGAACTGGTCATATGTACTTCGCTTCTTAGGATCGGAAAGCACTTCATAAGCCTCGCTCGCTTCCTTGAATCTCTCCTCAGCATCCTTGTCATTCGGATGGGTATCAGGATGATTCTGAAGTGCTATCTTCCTGTAAGCTTTCTTGATTTCTTCCTCTGTAGCTGTCTTCGAGACACCCAGAACTTCGTAATAATCCCTCTTAGCCATTGATAATCCTCTTTAACCACAGAAAAGCAGCATGAATGATTCCATGCTGCTTTCCTCCTTATTCACGCAGAAGTCCTTTTATTTGACCTCTTCGTAGCTTGCATCCATCGTGTCATCGTTCTTGCCACTGCTCTGTGACGAAGATGATGAGCTGTCAGCGCTGGATGAAGCGGAAGCATTGCCGCCGTTCTGCTGGTTCTGCTGAGCACTCTCATAGACCTTCTGTCCAAGCTCCATTGAAGCCTGCTGGACCTTCTCTGTCTTTGACTTGAGCTCTTCAGCTGTTGCAGAAGCATTTGCAAGTGCATCCTTCAGCTCCTGTACGGCGCTCTCGATCTTTGCCTTCTCATCCGAAGAGATCTTGTCGCCATAATCCTTGAGAGCCTTCTCTGTTGCATAGACTACGCTCTCAGCATTGTTCTTTGCCTCGATTGTATCTCTTGCCTTCTTGTCCTCAGCTGCATGAGCCTCAGCATCCTTGACCATTCTATCGATTTCCTGCTCTGAAAGACCAGAGGAGGATTCAATCCTGATCTTCTGCTCTTTGCCTGTTCCGAGATCCTTTGCAGAAACATGGACAATACCGTTTGCATCGATATCGAATGTGACTTCGATCTGAGGTACTCCACGTGGAGCCGGTGCGATTCCTTCAAGGTTGAATGTACCGAGTGTCCTGTTCTGGGAAGCAAGCTCACGCTCACCCTGGAGAACATGGATTGATACAGCTGTCTGTCCATCGCTTGCAGTGGAGAAGATCTGGCTCTTTCTTGTAGGAATAGTAGTGTTCCTCTCGATGAGCTTCGTACATACACCACCGAGTGTCTCAATACCGAGTGAAAGCGGAGTTACATCAAGAAGAAGAACATCCTTTACATCACCCTTGAGAATACCACCCTGAATGGAAGCACCTACTGCTACGACTTCGTCCGGATTAACTCCCTTATGAGGCTCCTTGCCGAAAAGCTCCTTTACGAGTGCCTGTACGCAAGGAATTCTTGAGGAACCACCAACGAGGATGACCTCATCGATTCCGGAAGCTGTGATACCTGCATCGCGAAGTGCGTTCTCACACGGAATTCTCGTCCTCTCAACAAGCGGAGCGATCATCTGCTCGAACTTAGCTCTTGTAAGCTCCATCTGGAGGTGCTTAGGACCTGTTGCATCTGCTGTGATGAACGGCAGGTTGATCGTAGTAGTTGTCGAAGAAGACAGAACGATCTTCGCCTGCTCTGCAGCTTCCTTGAGTCTCTGAAGAGCCATCTTGTCCTGCGAGAGGTCGATTCCATTGTTCTTCTTGAACTCAGCAACCATCCAGTCAATGATGACCTGATCGATGTTATCACCACCAAGGTGTGTATCACCGTTTGTTGACCTTACTTCGAAAACACCATCACCAAGCTCGAGAATTGAGATATCGAATGTACCACCGCCGAAGTCATATACAGCGATTGTCTCTTCCTTGTCAGTCTTGTCCTTGCCGAAACCATAAGCAAGAGCAGCAGCTGTAGGCTCGTTGACGATTCTCTTAACCTCAAGACCTGCAATACGGCCAGCATCCTTTGTTGCCTGGCGCTGTGCATCATTGAAGTATGCAGGAACTGTGATGACAGCCTCTGTTACAGGCTCGCCAAGATAATCCTCTGCTGTCTTCTTCATCTTCTGAAGCACGATTGCGGAAATCTCCTGAGGAGAATACTCGTGTCCTCTTATAGCGACCTTTATCTCATCATTGGCTCCGCTTACAACCTTGTAAGGAACCATCTTGATTTCCTCAGATACCTCATGGAACTTGCGGCCCATGAATCTCTTGATTGAATAAACAGTATTCTCCGGATTTGTTACCATCTGGTTCTTTGCCGGCTTACCGACAAGGCGGTCGGTATCTGTGAAACCGACAACAGACGGTGTTGTTCTATCACCTTCGCTGTTTGCGATAACGACAGGCTCATTGCCTTCCATTACTGATACACAGCTGTTAGTTGTACCAAGATCTATACCAATAATCTTTCCCATTTTATGTTCTCTCCAAATTTATTCAGTTTCAGTTGCGGCTGCATACCCTGCAACCACTGGTAAGATAATAAAGCCTATGGCTATCGTCAATTGGATTTTGGCTTACCAACCATCACCTTTGCTTCTCTTATGACCTTGCCATGAAGCTTGTAACCCTTCATGAAGACCTGAAGGACCGTATCCTTATCGATACCATCCATCTCCTTCATCATGCAGGCTTCCATATCAGAAGGATTGAATTCCTCTCCTTCCGGGGAATAGACCTCAAGGCCCCAGTTATTCTTAAGAATTGAATGAATCTGGTCTTCGACCATGACAACGCCTTCGCGCATCTTATCGAAATCCTTTGTCTGCTCTGCGGCCTCTATTGCTCTTGAGAAATTATCAAGAGGATCGAGAAGATCCTTAATGAGGGCTTCATTGGCGAATTTGACAGCGCTTTCCTTATCCGCGCGGAGACGCTTCTTGTAGTTCTCCATCTCAGCAGCATCCCTGAGTGCCTTATCCTTAACTGAAAGAAGCTCCTCAGCAAGCTCTTTTATCTTTGAATTGAGCGCAGCAATCTGAGCGTCCTTATCCTCACCTTCGGCAGTCTGAGCTGTCTCTTCAGCTTTCTCCTCTGCGGCAGCTTTCTCTTCCTCGATGTTCTCTTTCTTCTCTTCTTCTGCCATAACGGCTCCTTTTATTTTCTCTGTATGTTTTCTGTTCTTTTTCATAGCATGCCTCTCGGCACTTACTGAAAGTAATAAAAGCTGCTGAAAAGGTCAAACCGTGGATGCAGCGGCAGAAAAATACCGCTCCATCAAGAAAGACAGAGCGGCGGAAGGTAATCAGAGGGAAAGATTGACGATCAATGCTGCAAGCTCTGAAAGAGTCATTCCATGTGTCAGGAGATATACAGCCGCTCCAGTTGCTGCATCCGGAGAATTACATTTTATCACGGAGAGCATCGGCATGATGTTGTTCTCCACGATAAGATCATACTTATCAGGATCGGATGTGGCATCCACACCGTAGTAGTTCGAATACGATTCCATGTAATCTGCAACCACCTCATCCTCTGAGGCACCCATCAGGCATTCAAGAAGAGCTGATGTGAATCCTGCCCTGTCCTTTCCTTCCGTGCAGTGGACAAGGTATGGAGGCTCAAGATATGAAAGCTCTGCAAGGCCTGAAGCGAGAGTCTCTGCAAATGATGATGAGGAATAATCTACAGGCATTCCGAGTGCAATGACATTACCCTTCTCATAAAGCGAGAGGTAATAATCTGAAGCAAAACCTTCTTCTGCGATGAACTCCTCTATCTCCTCATCGGTATCTGCAAGGTTCAGAACTGCGTTGACTCCAACGCCCTCTATCAGAGCATCGCCGTATGCTGCCCTTCCGTTCTCATTGTTCACAGGGCTGGCTGATCTATAGAGCACGCCTTCCGCGATATTTCCTTCATCAATCATCCTGAAATTGGCGAATATCTCATCGGAAGCATAATCATCCCTGCTGTCTGTATAGACAAGGGAATTCAACTCCTGATCGGCAAGTCTTCCTTCCTTTGTGTTGAGAGTAATGGTGACAGTATTTCCAGGTGCAATGCCTGCAATCTCATTGAGCTTTCCATAGTTAATGCACACCGCGATGAACTCATCACCAGGATAGGCTCTCAGAACAGGCTCACCGTTTCCAACATAATAGCCATTAAAGAACGGAACATCCTTCATTTCATAGCCGTTGTCGAAGACGATATCGACAGTATCACCGAGGGCAAAGCCACCTGAAAGGAAATCATCAATCCATATATCAGTGACAGCGTGACCATATTTCTCGATTTCCGTGACAGTTCCAGCTGCAGACGATGCTGCGACCACAGCCAATGACAGCATTGCAACTACAGCAAATGCTGCAAGACGATGAAGTGTTTTTCTCATAACAACTCCTTAACTTAACACAATGTTAACATGGAATCGTCATAAGAGAACTTCCATTTCATCATTAAGAAAGCTGCCAGATGGCAGCCTTCTATCATTCCTCCTCGTCGTCGAGTTCAACCTCTTCGACATTGCCTGTGAAGATATCATCAGGGAACTCCTCGATCATCTCTTCAGGCTTCTTCTTTTTCGGCTCCTCCTCAGGGAGAGGCTCCTCATCCTGAAGAATCACAGGCTCTTCCTTCACATCCTCAGCAGGAATCTCCTCAACAGCAGGAGCTACAGGTTCTTCTTCCACTATTTCTGCAGCAGGAACGGGTTCCTCCTGAACCTTCTCTTCCGCAGCTTTCCTCTCAGCATCCTTCTTCTGCTTCTCAAGATTCGATATCTGGAGTCTCAGCTTCACGAGCGCCGCTTCCTCGCTGATTCTCGTGCTCTTCGATTTCTGCATCTCATCATTGAGCTTTTCGAGTGTCTTATTTCTCTCCTCGATCTCGCTGTCGAGTCTTCCCCTGTCCTGCTGGACCGCAAAGAGTTCTTCCTTCGTGGATGTCACAGTCTCAGAAAGCTTTGTCAGCTGCTCCTCCGATGCCTTGATCTTCCTGTCAAGTTCCTGAAGTCTCTCGACAGCATCCTGGATTCTCTCCTGCTCTCCCTGTGAAAGCAGTGTAATTGTCTCTCTTGTCTCTCCGACCTTCTCGGCAATAGCCGCTGTGAAGTCATCAGCTTCGCTTCTTATCCTTTCATATCTCTCGTTTATGCCGCTGAGCATCTCAGAGAAACTCTCGGAGAGCGCATCCTTTGAAGCTGCAATATATGAAAGGCGGGCTGAATCGAGGGATGTGCGGGCACTCTCTATATTCCTCAGCGCTTCTGCGATGGTATCAGAAACGGACTGTGATGTTTCCTGACGCACCTTGTCCAGACTATCGAGAGCTGCTCTGATCTTCTCATTCTCTCCGCTGAACATCTCCTCAAATGTGTCGATGCTGTGCTTTATCGTTCCATCGGCCTCGGTGATTGCAGAGGATATCTCAGTCTTCTTGTTATCGATGAGCTTCTCAATCTCCGCAGTACGGTCTGCGATGATTCCATCAATCTTCGAACCAAGGGACGCCACATCATCCGCAAGGAGGGATTTCCTGCTCTCAATCTCATTCGCTGTTGTCTCACTGAGCATCGTGAGATCCGCCTTCATCGCAGAGAGCGTATTACCAAGCTCGCTTCTGAACGAATCGAGAGAAGTCCTGCTTTCCTCTATCGATGAGACGACTTCAGTGCGCCTGTTCTCGATATCGATAGCCTGATCCTCTGCCCTCTTCATTACATCATCTGCAAATGCATTGAACTCCACACGCTCCGAAGCGACATACTGAGCGAACTGCTCCTTTGTCCTCTCCATCTGTGAAGAGAAGGATGAGAGCATATCTTCATTCTCTGTTCTCTGGTTATCTGCAGCGCTCTTGAGACTTTCCTGTGTAGCTGCGACGAGACGCACATACTCAGCCTTCAGATCCTGAAGCTGATTCATGCTTCTCTCTGCTTCAAGACGGAAGCTGTCCATACGGTCATTAACAGCCTCCACCTTCCTCACCTCAGCCTGTACCGCAGATATCCTGGCCTCAGCCTGATCGGTAGCGATTCGGAGCTTCTCAAGCGCAAGCTTGTATTCAGCGCATACGCTCTGCAGTGCCGAAAGATCTTCCTGGTAATCAGAAAGAGTCTTGAGCGATTCGCTTATCTGTCTGACCATATCAGCAGCCTGGGATGTGGAGACTTCAACCTTCTCCTCACATTCACGCGCTGTCGTGCGCATTCTGTCCAGCGTGGACGCGGATTCAGTACGGAATGCCGACTGCTGCATCACTATCATCTTTGACATCTTGTCATTTCGTATGCTCTTCCTGACGATGAGCACTACGATGAGATTCAGAAGGAATGAGACAAGAAGAATAAGAACACCGAAGAGATACATCTGAGAATCCAACTGCATATAACCCCTCTCACAGAACCATCTTCCCGAACTCTTCCCAGTCCCGGAAAATGATATCCGCATTATCATACGCCCTAACAGAGCGCGAAATCAGGGCCGTATGCATCCCCGCATTCTTAGCCCCATCGATATCCTTACTGCGGCTATCTCCTGTATAAAGCGCTTCAGCAGGAGAAATCTGCAGTTCCTTCAGCATCCTCAGAAACGGTGCCGCTGATGGCTTCAGTGCACCGTAATCCTCACAGGATGCGGAATAATCAAATAAATCATCGACGCCCAGAGCCTCAAGCTTATGGAAGAGAGGGAAATCAGAAAGGGCTGCAAGCATATAGCCGTCTTCTTTCGCCTCCTCCAGTACCTCTCTCAGTCCAGGATATGGCTTTATAGAAGAGAAAAGCTTGTCCCAGGGCTTCCTGAATACAGCATCCTCCTTCTTCTGGAACCAATCAAGGCTTTTCCCGAGAATTTCTGCCTGCCGGATCTGAAAAGCCTCCAGATTATCCTCAGGAGGAACTGAGAAGCCCGTCTCATTCCTTATCTGCCGTCTCATAGAATTATACTTCAGTGCAAACGGAAGATGCAGCAAAGAGGAAATGACGAGCCTCCTGTTCATCGCAGCTTTCGGATAAAGAGTCCCATCTATATCGAATGCGAGAAGCTTTATTCCATGCTCAGCAGCATATCCCATCAGCGTCTTCCCTTCTTCTGCTTTGAATTGCGGACAATGTTCTCCGCCCTCTCTCTGGCCTTTCCTCTCCTTGCGGCTCCGCCCGGTTTGTTGGAAGTGCCTTTCGCTCCGCTCTTCTTCCTTCCGGTAGAAGCTTTCATCACGCTCTGTATCTGGCGCTCCGTCTTATTCGGACCATTGTCATTGAGGCTCGGATTACGCTTCCTTTCGCGTAGCGATATCTCAACAGGAATATATGAGAAGCCGAAATCGCGGCGGATCATATTCTTCAGGTATGAGATATAAGCCTCAGGGAAGGCATGAACGCGGTTGACGAAGAAAAGGAAACGTACAGGAGCTGCGCTTACCTGCGTACCATAAAGCACCTTATAGTGTCCTTCAGCTCCGCGTGGCGGTTCATTGTCCTTAGTCCATTCCTTGAGCGCATTGTTCACCACAGAGGTATCGATGCGCTTATTCAGCTGCCTCCATACACTCCAGACCATATCGAGAAGCTTTCCGATATCAATACCCTTGAGCGCGGAAATTGCCATCAGAGGTGCAAAGGAAAGAACGGGGAACAGGAATCTCACCCTGTCCTTTATCGCTTCTATTTCATTAGGTATGCCGGAAAGGAGATCCATCTTGTTGAGAACGATGATGACACCCTTGCCTCTTCTTACTATGAGGTCGGCAATCTTCTTGTCCTGCTCCGTTATACCTTCGTTAATATCGACCATGAGAAGAACAACATCTGCATCCTCTATGGTTTTTATGGCACGGTTGACAGAGTAGTACTCCACATCTTCCTCGACCTTCGATTTCCTTCTGATTCCAGCTGTATCGAGAACGGTGTAATCGGTGCCCTTGTAGACGAAGGTTCCTCTCATGACATCCCTAGTCGTGCCGGCTATCGGGCTGACAATCGAGATATCACGGCCTGTGAGAAGATTCATAAGAGTCGATTTGCCTGTATTCGGCTTGCCGAGTATCGCAAGCTTGATGCTCTCAGGCTCCTCCGGCTCATCCTCCTGCCTCTCGAGATCGAGCATTCCAAGAAGCGTATCCTCAAGCTCCTCTATCCCGAGGCCGTGAGCTGCGGAGATTCCGACAACACGCTGGTAACCATATGAGAAGAAATTCCAGACAAGATCCTCCCTGTTGAAATCATCAATCTTGTTAACGGCAAGTACGACCTTGTCGGTATATGGCCTGAGGCGTTCGACAAGCATCATGTCCTCTGCTGTAACTTCAGTACAATCCATGAGAAAGATGATTGCCGTACTTATATCAAGGAGGGAGAGCGACTTGTCAGTAACGGCAAAATCGATACCATCCTTATCGAGCTTGACACCACCTGAATCGACAAGCGTAACAGGGTTGTTGCCAAGAAGCCACCGCTCAGGGATAGGATCGCGTGTAACACCCGGTGTCGGATCCGTAATCGCCCTTCTCTTTCCGATAAGCCTGTTGAACAGCGTGGACTTACCTGCATTGGGGCGTCCTATTATCGAAATAAGGGGAAGGTTCGTATCTATATCTGCTTTATTCCTGATATCAAGTTTTTCCATCCGCGAAATCCTTTAATTCATTTTCTATCGATGTTGCATCTGGCAAAGAGAGTAGCCTATCGGCAAGCTTCTCGCAACTGGCGATGGAAAGTCCTCTTATCCGCTTCCTCACCTCAAGGACCGAATGGGCTGTCATCGATAGCTCCCTGAACCCCATTCCTATAAGAAGCGGCACGATATCGGCATCTCCGGCTATCTCTCCGCAGATTGATACAGGAATCCCCCTCCTTCTTCCTGCATCCACGACATTCTTCAGAAGCCTCAGCACCGCAGGATGCAGCGGCCTGTACAGGTGAGAAATCCTCTCATTACCTCTGTCGACCGCAATCGTATACTGAACAAGGTCATTCGTTCCGATCGACATGAAATCAACATAGTCGGCAATGATGTCAGCTGTTATCGCGGCTGAAGGGACTTCGATCATCGTTCCTATCTTCATGTTCTCATTGAACGCGATCCCCTTCTCCCTGCACTCTGCCTTAACCTCCTCAAGAAAGCTGAGCACATCCTTCAGCTCCTCAGAACCCGAGATCATAGGGAACATCATCATCACGGAATCAGAGACAGCTGAAGCTCTGAGTATTGATATAAGCTGGGAGCGGAAGATATCCTTCCTCTCCATGCAGAACCTGACAGCTCTCCATCCGAGAACAGGATTCTCCTCGTTTGTCTTCATTCCCTCCGCAATCTTGTCTCCTCCGAGGTCATAGGTACGGAAGATGACGGGGCCATGCTCTCCCATGGCAAGAGCAGCCTCTCTGTATATGCTGGCCTTCTTCTCCTCGTCGCTGAATATTTCCTTATGCAGCGCAAGGAACTCCGTCCTGAAAAGCCCGATTCCTTCTGCACCAGCGCTTATCGCCTGGGGTATCGCCTCTATCCCCTCTATATTGCACAGAAGCTTTATCCTCACGCCATCTGTCGTTTCTGCAGGAAGAAGTGCTGTACGTCTCAGGCTCTTCTCCGCTCTTATCTCGGCACTGCGTCTTGCTCTGAAAGCCTGAAGCGTATCATCATCCGGGCTAAGTACGGCATCGCCTTCCTTCCCGTCCATCGCGATTATGTCGCCATCGACTGCAAATGATGAAATATCTCCAAGTCCGAGAATCGCAGGGATACCAAGGGAGTGAGCGAGAATCGCGACATGGCTTGTTCGGCCTCCTGAATCCAGGCATATTCCCCTGACAGCTGCCGTATTGAGCTCAAAGAGCTCTGCAGGCATAAGATAATCTGCGACGATTATGCATTCATCAGCAACAGCAAATGCAGAAACCATTCCGGAAAGCGCTGTAAGCAGATATCTCTCAACATACCTCAGGTCATCGGCTCTTTCCCTGAAATATTCGCTGCCGCTTGCTTCAAGAAGCGCTATAAACTTCTCTGCAGCAGCCTCGACAGCCCATGCGGCATTGTATTTCTTCTTCTCTATGTTCTCCAGGACAAGACTTCTGAACTCCGGATCTTCAACCATGCTTTTATGGACCAGCATGATATCATGGCCAGCCTTGTCATCGGTCTTTATCGAATCGAGCTCTTTGAGCACTGTGCGCACCGCGCGTTCGAAAGCTTCTTTCTCAAGCTCCGGGTTATCACATGTCTCATGATCGATTGTTATATCGCTATGCCGGAATACCTCAGCCTTTCCTATTGCAATACCTGGCGATACTCCGAGTCCTTTTTTTCCAACCATAAGAAGATAATACCCTCCAGAATGCACATTGGAAATATTTAATATTGATTTAACTTGACAATATACATGGGGGGGGTATTGTGTATCAGATAAATCGGAGGTCTCAAATGAAGAAAATTATTAACTTCATTGCAGGGGCATTGATCACGCTCCTTATAGTTACATCCTGCCAGCCTCGCTATGTAATAATTCCAATTCCTAGCAAGCCTTCTGCAGGAGAAACAACATCGATTAATAACGTTGCTGAATTAAGAGCTTTCCTTGAGAAAAGTGGAACCGGAAAAGCAATTGTCAGCAATTTGGTAATAAATCCAGATACTGATGAATTACCAATAACAGTCAATGGTACAAAAGAAATTGAAGGTTCTCTATATGTTGGAAATATATCAAGCTATGCAGTCAACATTTCAGCAAACACCCAAGAGCCAGATGCAACTACTGCTGTATTCTATGTACCCGCAGGAGCGGTAATGAACCTAAACAACCTTAGTGCCGCAATATCTGAAGAAGCTGTATCAAGCGTATCAACTCTCATTGAAGTTGATACAGGTAATATTGCCTTGGACAATGTTTCAATCACTGTTCCTAATTCAATAAATACAACGCAGTTCTCGACAATTAAAGCAACGGAAAATACTAAATCTGACAATATTTCTATTTCAACTTCAGAAAACGTCAGTGTGTTCATTCCAGAAAATAATACAGATGAATCATTGAAGGAAGAAATTGAAAGCAGTGGTACAGCAATTGCAACGCCGTATGATTCATATTCGGCAGATGAAATAATGTCAAATCTTACAGAATACGGAAAAGCAAGACTTGTTGAAGATTTATCAATTACATCTGAAGTTTTCAACCTCACCCCAGCAGATTCTACAGAATTTGAAACCCTTATTCTTGATTTGAATAAGCATAATCTTTCAATTAAAAATACGCTAACTAATACAAGTTCTAGTGTCTTAACAGATCTTGAGATAATGAACGGTAGTATGACTGTAAATATTACTTCTAATAATCTTGCAGCTTCATGTATAAGCATTGCCAGTGATGTACATTTGACATTCACCAATGTTGATTATCATGCTAGTCATACAGGCATCTTTCTTTCAGAATATGGAAATGCAAGTTTTACAGCCATAGATTCAGAAATCATATCAGACGGTGGATACGGTATAGGAACAAACGCAAAAAATAGTCCGATAACCTCTTATATCGATTTGTCTAACACAATCGTTAGAACAGATGACCCAAGTGGTACTGCTGGTATTCTGTTCAACTCAAAAGGAACTCTGAAAATCACAAACGGTTCTGAGATAGAGGGTAGCCAGCAAGCTGTTGTTGTAAGAGGTGGAGATATAACAATTTCTGATAGTAAGCTTTTCTGTAATGGAGGCTTCGTTGTTTCTGATGAAACACAATACAGATACACCACAGCTTGGGGACAAGGTAACGATGTACCTTATGCCACATTAGTTGTTGGCAACAGGTCAGACTCAGATGCATATGATTATCCAACAACTTGCACTGTTTCCAATACAGAAATCACAATGAAAATTAATGAAGGTAATTCAAAAGCTACACGGGTTTATATTTCAAGCGATGATGATAACACCGTAACACTTAACATTGACAACAGCGAACTTGCTACCAACATAGAAACTGGGAAACATTACTGGGGACTAAAAACTTATGTAAACAAAAAACAAATGCCAGTAGATGAATCTGGCAACCCATCAGATAGTATTACGAAATAAAACACGCTTGTAATTGATTATATCGAGGGATCGAAATAATAGATCCCTCGATTTTTATTTGAAACTCTATCCCGTGAATGTTTTTTATCCCTATGCTAAAATATCGATCATGGAAAACAAAGGTGCAAGCCGTATCCGCTATAGCGTAATATTCACCGTTCTCCTGATAATCCTCACGATAGCTGTTTCCATCGCAGGATATTTCAGGATTCCCGGACTTATGGATTACCTCAGGCTCAGGGAACATATTGAACTCTATATGAAAGGTACGGATGAAGGCGTGACAATCTCACTTCCAAGGATTCTCTATTCATCCTCCGGAGCTGTCGAGAAAATGGTTACGATTCCTGTCCTGAACAGGGACAGGCTGCATCTGGCTGCAGAGGCTGCTCTGACACCGCCATCTGACGAAGAGCTGGAGAGCGGCTACATATCGTTCATTCCGGAAGGCACAGCTCTTATCGGGATTTCCGAAGAGGGAGGATATATCTTCATCGATCTCTCTGCGGAGATGAGGAAAGCCCCGGAAGAGGCATATAATGAAATAGAGAGGACCATAGCCCTCTCCATTCCTTACAAAGATATCCGCTTCATGATAAACGGACGGCTTGCTGAAAGACCATCAGAGCGTGAAGCGCTCGATTGACTCAGCCTTTCCACTCTCAGCATTCACCGTAATCACAACACCCTGTATATGAGCTTCGCCTGAAGCGACCTCGCTTTTAATAGGGAGCTGTGTGAGCTGACGCTCTATTGATTTAGCAGGATCCGAGCCAATCACTGCATCAGTGACTCCTGTCAGCCCGAGATCCGTTATGTATGCAGTTCCTTTAGGAAGAATCTTCTCATCTGCAGTCTGAACATGCGTATGAGTTCCGCACACAGCGCTTACCTTTCCGTCGAGATAAAAAGCGAACGCCTCCTTCTCAACAGTATCTTCCGCATGGAAATCGACAAAGATCAGAGGTGTTCTCTTTCTTATCTCACGGACAGCCTGATCTGTACGCTTCATAGGATCGTCAATCGGACTCATCGACATCCTTCCCTGAGCGTTGATGACACCTATCTCGATATTCCCCTTCTTCTTTATCGTCCATCCCTTGCCCACGCATGGATCGGGATAGTTTATAGGACGGAGAATGTCATCTGAAGAATCAAGAAGAGGCAGTATCTCCTCTTTCTGCCAGATATGGTTCCCGCTTGTAATGACATCAGCTCCCATTGATTTCAGGGAAGCATAATCTTCCCTTGTTATACCGAAGCCACCTGCCGCGTTTTCTCCATTTATAATGACAAAATCGGCCTTCTTATCCCTGATAAGAGAAGAGAGCCCTATGAAAAGAGCTCCCATTCCTGCGCTTCCTGAAACATCTCCTATCATCAGGACACGTAGATTATCTTTCATTTTGCGTACTCCACAACCCTCGTCTCGCGGATGATGGTAACCTTTATCTTTCCAGGATACCTCAGCTCTGCCTCTATACGATCGGCAATACCGCGTGCAATCTTCTTTGCACTGTCATCGGAGACTGTATCGCTGTTGACCATTATCCTCAGCTCACGGCCTGCCTGGATTGCAAACGCATTATCAACACCATCGAATCCCTTCGCGATATTCTCAAGTGATTCAAGACGTTTGATGTAGTTATCAAGGCTTTCACGGCGTGCGCCAGGGCGTGCTGCGGAAATAGCATCAGCAACCTGCACGATAATGGCCTCAGGGCAGCTTGGCTCAACATCATTGTGATGAGAGAGAACACAGTTGACGACCTTAGGATCCTCGCCGAGTCTCTTAACAAGCTCTGCACCAAGTTCCGCATGGTTTGCTTCGCTCTCCGTTTCCGCACCCTTTCCGATGTCATGAAGAAGGCCACCACGCTTTGCGATCTCAGGATCCGCTCCAACTTCCGATGCGATCATGCCGGCAAGGATTGCGACTTCCTTTGAATGCAGAAGCACATTCTGTCCGTAACTTGTCCTGAAGTGAAGACGACCAAGCGCTTTGACGAGCTCTGGTCCCATGTTATGGAATCCGAGATCGAATACAACCTTCTCACCTTCATCGACGATGATTCTTCCGACTTCCTTGGATACTTTGTTAACCATCTCCTCGATACGCGCGGGATGGATTCTTCCATCCTGTACAAGGCGCTCAAGCGCGACTCTCGCGATTTCCTTCCTGACAGGATCGAAACATGAGATAACAACGGCCTCAGGAGTATCATCGATGATGATATCAACACCGGTAAGCGTTTCGAGGGTACGGATATTCCTTCCCTCTCTTCCGATGATTCTTCCCTTCATCTCATCGCTGGGAAGGGAAACAGATGCTGTCGTAATCTCTCCGGAAACCTCGGTTGCAAGTCTCTGTATCGATGTAACGATTATATCGCGGGCGACTTTATCAGCCTGAAGCTGAGCCTCCTGCTCGATTTTATTGATATAAATCTGTCCATCACGCTCGGCATCCTGCTTCATCTCCTCGATGATTGCATTCTTTGCCTCTTCACGAGTCATCTGAGCAACTCTTTCGAGTTCAGCGGTAAGCTCTGTACGCTTATCCTCCGCATCCTTCTCTTTCAGCTTCAGTGCCTCGTCACGTTCTCCCAGCTGTCGCTTTACAGCTTCAAGTTCCTGCTGCCTACGGTCTAGATTCTCTTCTTTCTGCAAGAGCCGCCGTTCCGACTTCTGCAGTTCAAATCGCCTTTCTCTTGCTTCCCGTTCCTGCTGCTGCTGTTCCTGCAGAAGCCTGTCACGGGTCTCAAGTTCAATCTCTTTCGCCTGCGCTTCAGCCTTTGTCACAGCCTCTTCACTGATTCTAGCGGCATTCTGTTCAGCAGACGTGAGTTTTGATTTAGCGTATATCCAACGGCATACAAAACCTATTGCAATACCAGCAATCAGACATAGGAGGGAAATAAAAACTGTCATATGTAATCATTCCTCCTTATGAATCATTAATATTCTGATTATTGAAGAATCCAACGATGCTGTCAATATTAGTACAGAAGCGGCTTCATATGTCTGTTTACTTGAACGCACGATATGAAGGCATAAAAAAACCGTCACACACTGTGACGGCTTCAGGCGGTTGCCTGTTTTACATCTTCCCTTAGTTGGAAGCCTTAGAGGCTTTCTTAGCCTTCTTGTCTGCAGCCTTATCTTCCTTCTTCGTCTTCTCGACGAGCTCAAGGATTACCATCTCAGCTGCGTCCCCAAGTCTGTTGCCTGTCTTGAGGATTCTGGTGTAACCACCATTTCTCTCTGTATAGAGAGGTGCGATCTCCTTGAAGAGCTTGTTGACGACAGCCTCGTCATAGACATCACGGGCAATGATACGGCGATTATGGACTGAATCCACCTTTGCCCTTGTGATCATCTTCTCGGCCATCTTCCTGACTTCAAGAGCCTTTGCCTTTGTGGTCTCAATCCTCTCATATCTGAAGAGGGATGTGACCATATTGCGCTTCAGAGCCTTGCGTTCGCTGGACTTGCGTGAAAGCGCATTGAATCCGATCCTATGCTTCATTGTTCTCTACTTCCTTGTTCTCTGGAACTTTGATAGACGTCTTTAATACACTGAAATCTGTCATGCCGAGAGTAAGGCCCCACTCCTTGAGTTTGTCCTTTATCTCTGAAAGAGACTTCTTTCCGAAGTTCCTTGTCTTGGCAATCTCATCCTCAGTCTTCCTTGCAAGATCTCCGATAGTCTTGATGCCTGCATTCTTAAGGCAGTTTGAGGAGCGTACTGTGAGCTCAAGCTCCTCGACCGGTGTATCAAGAAGCTTTCTGAGCCTCTCTTCTTCCTCGTCTACTTCCTCTGTCGTGCTTACCTGACCCTCATCGAAGTTGATGAAGATTGTGAAATGCTCCTTTATGATCTTTGCAGCTTCACCAAGAGCATTCTCAGGTGTAATCGTGCCGTCAGTATAGATTTCGAGAGTAAGCTTCTCATAATCATTTCTCTGACCTACTCTTGTCGGCTCAATAGAGTACTTGACTCTCTTTACCGGTGAATAGAAAGCATCGATAGCAATCGTGCCCGGCTCTTCTGAGTACTTCTCGTTGAGCTCGGATGGAACATAGCCCCTTCCAAGGTCAATCTGTACTTCCATCTCAAGGTCACAGTCTTCCATCATTGTAAAAATCGGGAGATCAGGGTTTGTTACAACAACCTGATCACGCTCGAAATCCTTACCTGTGATAACACCAGGTCCCTTGCATGGGATGGTAAGAACTGTGCCCTCTGAATCCTCAGGCATCGAGATCTGCAGTTTCTTAATGGCCGCAATGATATCGCTGATATCTTCCTTCACACCCTTAAGCGGTTCGAACTCAGATGTGACCATATGCGCCTCACGGGAATCGGATGAACCGAATGTTGTGAAGCGGATTGCAGTCACAGCATATCCCTGGATCGAGGAAAGAAGGACGCGGCGGAGCGTATTGCCAACCGTCGTTCCAAAGCCTCTCTCGAATGGGTAGGCGACGAACTTGCCGTAATCAGCTGTAGATACAGTATGATCGGATATGATTCCCGCGGGTTTCTTGAATCCCTTGAGAAGATTTTTTCTAGCCATTATCGCTCCTTATTATGCAGCTCTTAGAGCCATCCATCAGACACGGCGAGTCTTGCGCGGCCTGCATCCATTGTGAGGAATCGGGGTAACATCTCTGATAGAGCGGACCTTGAGTCCAAGTACTCCCAGAGTTCTGATAGCGCTTTCGCGACCAACACCCGGTCCCTTAACGAATACATTGACTTCCCTGAGACCGAAGTCCATAGCCTTCTTTGCAGCTGTCTCACATGTTGTCTGTGCTGCATACGGTGTAGACTTCTTTGCACCACGGAATCCAAGCATTCCAGCTGATGCCCAGGAAATAGCATTACCTGCAAGATCTGTAACTGTGATGATCGTATTGTTGAAAGTAGCCTGAATGTAGACGTTTCCCTCAAGTACGGTCTTCTTTGCCTTTTTCTTTACGTTAGCCATCTTTACACCTGCCCTTACTTCTTCTTATTGGCGACGGTCTTCTTCTTGCCCTTTCTGGTCCTGGCGTTTGTCTTGGTCCTCTGACCTCTGACAGGAAGTCCCTTCCTGTGCCTCAGACCCCTGTAGCAGCCGATATCCATCAGCCTCTTGATATTGAGAGCTACCTCAGTGCGGAGATGACCCTCGATCTTGTACTCCTCTTCGATGACCTTTCTGAGAAGAGCGAGGTCATCGCTTGAGAGGGAGTTGATCCTGACATCCGGATCGATATTGGTCTTCTGACAGATCTGCATTGCGGAAACCCTTCCGATTCCGTAGATATATGTCAGTGCGATCTTAACTGCCTTATTCGGCAGGTCAACACCTGCTATACGTGCCATCATGGCCTCCTAATTATTTCTGTCTCTGCTTGTGCTTTGGGTTCTCGCAGATGATGCGTACAACACCAGCACGTCTGATTACTTTGCACTTATCGCAAATAGGTTTTACACTTGCTCTGACTTTCATTTCGAAAACTCCTATCAGAATTTCTTGAATCTGCGCTTTCTAGCGTCCACGAAACCATCGTGGTGATGCATCTTCATCATACCATCAAGCTGTCTCATCGTCTCAAGGTCTACACCAACGAGGATGATAAGCGATGTGCCGCCGAACAGCATAGCAACATTTGAAGGGAATGAGAAGAACATCTGTATCAGAGTCGGGATAAGAGCGATGAAAGCGAGGAAGATAGCACCTGGAAGAACGATGCGGTTAAGCACCTTCGTAAGGTATTCCTCGAGCTTCTCGTTTCTTACGCCCGGAATCGATCCGCCATTATCACGGATATTCTTCGCCATCTCGATCGGATTGAGCGTTACCTGCGTATAGAAGAATGCGAATGCGATAATCAGGAGGGTGTAGATGATAAGATACGGTGCACCCTGAGGATTAAGGAAATCCGCAACAGCCCTGAGCCAGCCGATGGATGAGTTATATCCAAGCTGAAGAGGGAACGAAAGCAGCGTCGATGCGAAGATGACCGGAATAACTCCGGATGGATTTATCTTGAAAGGAATGAATGAGCTCTGAGAACCATACATCTTCCTTCCAACGACACGGCGTGCATACTGAACCGGAATCTTTCTCTGTCCCTTCTCCTCATACACTACGAGAGCAACGACGAAGAAGAACATGATAACAACAACGATGATCGATACAGGATTCATGAGTCCATGTGCGATGCTTGTTGCCATCGTGTAGCAGGCTGACGGGATTCTAGCCACGATACCTGCGAAGATCAGAAGCGAGATACCGTTTCCGACTCCATGCTGTGTAATCTTCTCACCAAGCCATACCATGAGCATTGAGCCTGCGGTAACGGTGATGATTGAGACGATTGTGAACGGTACAGTACCGATAGCAAGAGCTCCAGGAATTCCACGTGCATACATTGATGCTGCAAGTGACTGGATTGCTGCTACTACGATTGTACCGTAACGTGTATACTGCTGTATCTTCTTTGAACCCTGAGGATCCTGCGCCAGCTTCTTCAGCGAGGGGACGACGAGCATCAGCAGCTGAATGATAATCTGCGTGCTGATGTACGGCATTACCCCTAGCATGAATATAGAGAAGTTAGCGAAAGCACCACCGGAGAAGAAGTTCAGATACTCAGTGAAGGAATTCGAGTTTGACTCGAAATAGCTGAGGACAGCTCCTGGGTTAACACCCGGGATAGGAAGAGCTGCTCCCACTCTCGTCACCGCGAGGATGCCGAAAGTGAAGAGTATCTTCTTCTTTATATCCTTCATTCTGAACATGTCGACCAGAGTGTTTGCCATTCTATCCCTTCTTTATTTTATCTCACCACCGGCGGCCTTGATCTTCTCAGCTGCAGAAGCAGAAATCTTAACACCTTCTACAACGAGCTTCTTTGTAATCTCCCCATCTGCAAGGATCTTAGCCTCATCAGTTCCCTTGATAAGTCCCTTCTCGCGAAGTGTCTCATCAGAAACTGTCTCACCTTCTGCATATGCTGCATCGAGAGCAAAGAGGGAAATAGGCTGTCTCTCCACCTTGAATGGATAGTTAGAGAAACCACGGCGTGCAATACGTCTGTAAAGCGGCATCTGACCGCCTTCGAATCCGAGACGGACACCACCACCAGAGCGGCTGTTCTGTCCATCATGACCGCGTCCGCAGGAGCGTCCGATTCCGGAGCCATTGCCGCGGCCAACTACTGTCTTGCGTGTTGTTGAACCAGCAGGTTTGACAATCTGTGCCATTACTGGACCTCCTCGACCTTTACAAGGTGCTGTACTACGCGGACCATGCCAAGATTTACAGGATCTGCGTTACGGACTACAGAGCTGGAAATCTTTCCCAGTCCGAGAGCCTTGATTGTTGCTCTCTGAACCGGAAGTGTTCCTGCAAGTCCCTTTACGAGTGTGATCTTGATCTGCTTCATGATTAGCTCCACATTTCCTTCAGAGTCTTGCCTCTGCCTTTTGCCACAGCTGCTGCATCATACATATGCTCGAGAGCATCGAATGTTGCCTTAACTGTGTTAATTCCATTTCTTGAACCGAGGGACTTGGAAAGAATATCCCTGATTCCTGCTGCATCGCAAACAAGACGAACAGCTCCACCAGCCTTAACACCAGTACCTGGAACAGCCGGGCGGAGAAGAACGCTTGCGCTCTTGAACTTACCTGTGATGTCGTGAGGAATCGTGCTGCCCTTGAGAGGAACGGTAATAAGATGTGCCTTAGCCTTATCCGTAGCCTTTCTGATAGCATCGGTGACATCATTTGCCTTGCCGAAACCATAGCCAACACGGCCATCGCCGTAGCCGACTACAACGAGAGCTGAGAATGAGAATCTTCTACCACCCTTAACGACCTTGGCAACGCGGTTGAGCTTGACGAGCTTCTCGATGCATCCATCCTTTACTTCTCTGTCTTTCTTTTCCATACCGCTCTCCCTAGAACTTGATTCCGGCCTTTCTAGCGCCGTCAGCGATGCTCTTCACGATTCCGTGATAGATATATCCATTGCGGTCAAAAACCACAGAATCGATGTTCTTCTCAAGGAGTCTCTTTCCTGCAATCTCGCCAAGCTTCTCAGCGTCAGCGACAGTGTTTCTGAGATTCCTGAGATCGGCTTCAACGGTAGAGGCAGAGACCAGTGTGTGTCCTACTGTATCATCGATGATCTGGACATACATGTGATAGTTGCTTCTGAAAACAGTCATTCTCGGTCTTGAGGCTGTGCCAGAAATTCTCTTTCTGATGTGAGCCTTCCTCTTGGCATGCCTTCTGTTCTTATCGATCATTCTGTTCATAACTCTAAACCGCCTTATTTCTTGCCACCGGACTTACCAACCTTGCGGCGGATAGTCTCGTCTTCGTACTTGATTCCCTTACCCTTATACGGCTCTGGGCCTCTGAGGGAACGGATTTCAGCTGCGCACTTGCCAACCTTCTCCTTGCTGATTCCGCTGACTGTAAGCTTTGCAGGGCCATCAGCTGTAATGGAGATTCCTTCCGGGATGATGTACTCAATCGGCAGGGAGTAACCAAGGTTGAGAGTAAGGATATTGTCCTTAACCTCTGCCCTGTAGCCAACTCCGTTGATAAGAAGAACCTTCTGGAAACCTGTCGTTACACCCTGGATCATGTTTCTGACCAGCTGGCGGTAAAGACCATGGTAGCTTCTTGAAGCCTTCTCATCGTTGTGCCTTGTGACAACAACCTCATTGTTCTGGACCTCGATTGTGACTTCAGGTCTTGTCTGAAGCTCAAGGCTTCCCTTAGGACCTGTCACGGAAACGAGACCGTTGTTTACGTTTACGGTTACCTTCTCCGGGATCTGAACCGGAAGCTTACCTATTCTGGACATTCTATCGCTCCTTACCAGATCGTGCAGATGATCTCACCACCGACTCTGGCTTCCTTAGCCTTCTTGCCAGTGATTACACCTGTCGAAGAAGAGACAACCACTATACCGATTCCGTTATAAACGGATGGCATATCCTTGTAGCCGCAGTAAACACGGCGACCAGGTGTGGAGATACGCTTAAGGCCATGAAGTACCGGTGACTGGTCATCGGAGTACTTAAGGAAGACACGGATATATGTGTTGTCATCCTTTGTGACCTTCTTGAAATTCTTGATAAAGCCTTCGTTCTTAAGGATCTTGATGATCTGCAGCTTAAGATTCGAGGCTGTGATATCAACCTTCTCATGCTTTGCCTGACTAGCATTTCTGATCTTAGTCAGCATATCTGCAATTGGATCACTAACTGCCATACTCTCAACTCCTACCAGCTCGACTTCGTTACACCAGGGATCTGGCCTTCGCTAGCCAGCTTTCTGAAGCAGATTCTGCACATATCAAACTGGCGCATATATCCACGAGGACGACCGCAGATGCGGCAGCGGTGATACCTGCGTGTGGAGAACTTAGGCTCCTTTCTTGACTTTACGATAAGTGACGTCTTTGCCATCTTTAAGCTCCTTACTTTGCAGCGAACGGCATGCCGAGAGCCTTGAGAAGAGCATAGCCCTGCTCATCGTTCTGAGCTGTCGTGACGATAGCGATATTAAGACCGCTGATTCTCTCGATCTTGTCGTAATCAATCTCAGGGAAGATTATCTGCTCTGTGATACCGAGCGAATAATTTCCGTGGCCATCGAATGCATTCGGGTTTACACCTCTGAAGTCCTTAACACGAGGAAGCGCGATACAGATAAGGCGCTCAAGGAAGAACCACATGTTGTCTCCTCTGAGTGTTACCATTGCGCCAATCTCCTGTCCCTCACGGACTTTGAAGTTAGCAATCGACTTTCTAGCCTTCGTCTTTACGACATGCTGACCAGTAATCTGCTCAAGTTCCTTGACAGCTGCATCAAGAAGCTTCTTGTTCGTTGTTGCCTCACCGACACCAACGGAAACCGTGATCTTCTCGAGCTTAGGGATCTGCATCGGTGACTTGAAACCGAAATCCTTCATAAGCTGAGGTGCTACTGTCTCAAGATACTTCTTCCTGAAATTCGGAACAAACTTCTCTTCTGCCATATCAGAGCACCTCTCCTGTCTTCTTTGCATAACGGACTTTCTTTCCGTTCTCGATTCTGTATCCGATTCTGGATACGCTATCCTTGGATACGAGCTGGACGTTGGAAACATGAATCGGAGCTTCGACTTCCATGATTCCGCCCTTGTCCTGCTGGCTTCTCTTCTTCATGGTCTTTGAAACCATGTTGCGACCCTGGACAATTACTCTCTCCGACTTCGGATCGATCTGGATGATCTTGCCTTCAAGTCCCTTGTCCTTTCCAGCAATGATCCTGACTGTGTCATTCTTCTTCAGTCTCATACAGAAAACTCCTACAACACTTCCGGTGCAAGTGAAACGATCTTCATGTAATTGTCACGAAGCTCTCTCGCAACTGGTCCGAAGATACGCTTACCGCGTGGGTTATTGTTGGCATCAATGACTACGCATGCGTTGTCATCGAACCTGATATAGGTACCGTCAGGTCTGCGGTATTCCTTCTTAGTGCGGACTACTACTGCCTTAAGAACATCGCCCTTCTTGATGGCTCCGTTCGGGAGAGCGTCCTTGACTGCCACGACGATGATGTCACCTACTCCGGCAACGTATCTGTGGCTGCCGCCGAGAACCTTGATGCACTGCACACGCTTTGCACCGCTGTTATCTGCGACATTAAGATAAGTCTGCATCTGTATCATGGCGATTCTCCTTAACGTGCCTTCTCGACGATTTCCTCGAGGCGCCAGCACTTATCCTTTGAGAGGTGGCGGCACTCGACTACGCGGACTGTGTCTCCGATGTGGGCTTCATTCTTCTCATCATGAGCCTTCACCTTCTTTGTTGAGACAACGTACTTCTTGTAGATCGGATGAAGGGTTCTGTTTGTAATAGCAACTACGATGGTCTTATCCATCTTATCGCTTACAACAAGACCTGTCATTTTCTTCTTGTTTACTTCCATCTCCGTGCCTCTCATTTATCTCCGCCATTCTTTGCAATACCGATATCCACAGCGTGGATGCGTGTATTGAGGCGTGCGATATCCCTTCTGATTGTCCTAAGGCGCATCGGGTTGTCAAGATGACCGAGAACTTTCTGCAGCCTGAGATCTATCAGTTCCTTCCTAAGCTTGGCAAGCTCTGCCTCCAGCTCTTTATAGCTGAGATTCTTATAAGAATTCTTCATAACTCACTCCATCTCCGAGCGGACGACGAACTTCGTCTTGATCGGGAGCTTTGATGCAGCAAGCTCGAGAGCCTCTCTTGCAAGCTCTTCATCAACACCGCCCATCTCGAACATGATAGCACCAGTCTTTACAACTGCTACCCATCCTTCCGGGCTTCCCTTTCCGTTTCCCTGTCTTGTTTCAGCAGGCTTCTTTGTGTACGGCATATCAGGATAAATGCGGATCCAGACCTTACCACCACGCTTTACGTGACGTGTCATAGCAACACGAGCTGCCTCGATCTGGCGGTTTGTAATCCACCTAGGCTCAGTAGCCATGAGTCCGTACTCACCGAATGCCAGCGTATTACCTCTATGAGCAACGCCGTGGCGCTCACCGCGCTGCTTCTTCCTGAACTTTATTCTCTTAGGACTAAGCATTCTATCAGCTCCTTGCCTCAGCTGTCTCAGCTGTCTTCTTCTTTACAAGTGTTCCGACAGTCTCGTCCTCAGCCTTGCCGTGGTCATAGATTTCACCATTGAAAACCCATACCTTGACTCCGATACAGCCGAAAGTTGTATTTGCTGTAGCTGTTCCGTAGTCGATGTCAGCACGGAGTGTGTGAAGAGGAACACGTCCTTCCTTCATCCATTCCGTTCTCTTCATCTCAGCACCGCCAAGACGACCCGAGCACTGGATCTTGATACCCTGAACGCCACCATTCATTGCTCTTGAAACAGCATTCTTCATAGCGCGTCTGAAGGCACCGCGGTTCTCAAGCTGGCGTGCAATGCTCTGAGCGATAAGCTGAGCGTCACACTCTGCCTTCTTGATTTCCCTGATCTTGATCTGGACCTTCTTCTCTGTAAGCTTCTGGATCTTCTCGCAAAGCTTCTCGACGTTTGCACCCTTAGCACCAATGATGATGCCTGGTCTTGCTGTACCTACAACAAGTGTGATGCGTCCTGGCTTGCGGATAATCTCAACATCGCTTATCTCAGCTCCAGATACCTCAGGAGCAGCAAGAAGAGCCTTCCTGAGCTTGAGATCCTCATGAAGTGTATCCATGTACTCCCTTGGATCTACGTACCACTTGGACTCCCAAGTCTTGTTTACACCTAATCTAAGTCCGATTGGATTAACTTTCTGGCCCATTATCTTCCCACCTTCTCGTCAACTACGACAGTGATATGAGACATCCTCCTGAGAAGGATATCGCGCTTTCCATGAGAACGCGGCCATACCCTCTTAAGCCTTGGACCGTCATCGATCTTCAGCTCGGAGACGTAGAGGGAATCCTCATCCATCATCCTGTTCTGGCTAAGTGCATTGGCACCAGCGGACTTAAGAACCTTGAGAATGAGCCTTGCACCCTTCTGCGGCATTGCCTCGAGAATGGCAACTGCCTCCGTGTAGCCCTTACCGCGAACGAGATTCGCAACTGGGCGTACCTTCGAAGGAGATACCAGAAGATACTTGGCAATTGCTTTATAACCTTTCTTAGTTTCCATTGCTTTCTACCTTTTACTTAGCCGCCTTGTCAGATGCGTGACCGCGGAAAATTCTGGTAGGTGCAAACTCACCGAGCTTGTGACCTACAAGATTCTCAGTCACGTAGACAGGAACCCAAGTCTTGCCGTTATACACAGAGATTGTCTGTCCGACCATCTCAGGGATGATTGTAGAGCTACGTGAGTAGGTCTTGATCATCTGCTTCTGATTAGTCTTATTCGCTTCCATGACCCTCTTGAGAAGCTTCTCTTCAATAAAAGGGCCTTTCTTGATTGACCTTGCCACTTTCTACTCCTACTACTTGCGTCTCTTGACGATGAAGCTATTAGACGGCTTCTTCTTCGAGCGTGTCTTTCCACCCTTGGTCGGCTTGCCCCACGGTGTAACCGGATGGCGTCCCGCAGCTGTCTTGCCTTCACCACCACCATGCGGATGGTCGATTGGGTTCATGACAACACCTCTTACCTTTGGTCTTCTGCCAAGGTGTCTGGAAGCACCAGCTTTTCCGAGGGAGATATTCATGTGATCCTCGTTTCCGAGTATGCCGATTGTAGCGTAGCACTCACCGAATACCATTCTCATCTCGCCTGAAGGCAGGCGGAGTGTTACATAATCGCCTTCCTTAGCAACAACATCTGCTCCGAGACCTGCTGAGCGTACGAGCTGTCCACCACGTCCGAGATTGAGCTCAACGTTGTGTACTGTCATACCAAGTGGGATGTTCTTCAGTGGAAGAGCGTTTCCGACCGTAAGTGGTGCACTTGGTCCTGAAACAACTGTTGTTCCAACTGTAAGTCCCTTTGGAGCAAGGATATAGCGCTTCTCACCATCCTTGTAGAACACAAGAGCGATGTTTACGCTTCTGTTCGGATCATATTCGATTGTCTTGACAACGCCTGGTACACCATACTTGTCGCGGCTGAAATCGATAATCCTGTATGCACGCTTATGACCACCACCGCGGCGGCGTACACTTACACGACCGAATGTATCACGGCCAGCCTTCTTATGGAGATTCTTTGTAAGCGACTTCTCCGGCTTGTCTGCCGTAATCTCGGAGCGTACAAGGACGATCCTCTGGCGGAGTCCAGGAGTATTTGGTTTATATGTCTTAAGAGCCATTTTCCTTAATCTCCTTATACACTCTCAATGGCCTGGATAGACTGTCCCTTGGCCAGAGTTACGATTGCCTTCTTCCAGGATGGGGTGTAGCCCTTGATGTAGCCGCCCTTACCTCTGGAGAACTTTGGCTTGCCCTTAACATTCATTACATTGCACTTTGTGCAGTCGACATTGAATGTTTCCTTTACAGCTGCCATGATCTCGAACTTGTTTGCTGCAGGATCAACGCGGAAAGTATACTTTCTGCACTCACCTTCGCGAGCATAGTTCGACTTCTCACTGAGAATCGGTTCAATGATTACTCTATCTGCTCTCATCACTCTTCTCCTTATCTCTCACCATAGAAGCTATTGAGATTGGAAGCTGCGCCTTTGAGCACAAGAATCTTCTTCCCATAGAGAAGCTCTTTAGCTGAGAGCTTGTCATATGCCTGAACATGCACATTCGGAATGTTCTTTGCAGCGCGGCGAATCATCTTGTCGTCATCCTTCATGATAATGAGCGTGCGCTCCTTATCAACACCGAATGCCTTCACGATGCTGGCGATATCCTTTGTCTTTCCGCTCTCAATGGTGAAATCATCTACTACAACCAGTCTCTCTTCCTGTACTCCGAGAGTGAGAAGGCTCTTCATAGCAAGCCTCTTAACCTTCTTCGGGAGCGTGTAGGAATAATCCCTTGGCTTTGGTCCAAAGATTGTACCGCCACCTACTGCAATTGGGGACTTCTTGTCACCACGTCTTGCATTTCCGGTTCCCTTCTGCTTGTAAGGCTTGGTATTGCTGTAATTCACCTCTGCACGTGTCTTCGTGCAGGCTGTGCCTACGCGTCTATTAGCAAGCTCATTCCTTATGGCATGGTATATCGAACCTGTTGACACCTCAATATTGAATACGGCATCAGAGAGCTCGATTGTCCCGGTTTCCTTTCCTGTGATGGAAAAAACTTTCTGTTCCATATTCTGCCTCTTACTTCTTTACCGCTTTTCTCACGACTACAGTGCTCTGAGCCGGGCCGGGAATAGCGCCCTTTACCATAAGAACCTGCATCTCGCTGTCGATTGCGACTACCTTGAGATTAAGTACAGTTGTCTTCACATTGCCCATGTGGCCAGCCATGCGGTGACCCTTAAATGTATGAGACGGTGTTGATGACATAGCCGTACCACCGAGATCCCTGTGGAACTTTGAGCCATGGGTTGCTCTACCGCCGCCGAAGCCATAGCGCTTCATGCCGCCCTGGTAACCCTTACCCTTGGATGTTCCTGTTACATCTACGAACATAACATCCTTGAAAAGATCCACACCGAGAACGTCACCTACATTGACCTCATTGTCATAGTCCCTGAACTCCATAACTGTCTGCTTAGGAGCAGTAATGTCCTTGAACTGTCCTGCAAACGGCTTTGTTGTCTGGCTCTTCTTTCTCTCGCCAGTTCCAAGCACTGCTGCCTTATAGCCGTTCTTCTCCTCGGTCCTATTTGCGATGACTACGTTGTCCTCTATTTTGATAACAGTCACAGGGGTAAGTCTGCCATTGGCATCAAACACCTGTGTCATTCCAACTTTTTTGCCGATAAGCCCTAACATCTCTTACCTCAACTTTACTGTCTAATTTCTACGTCCACACCGGCTGGGAGTTCAAGTTTCATAAGGGCTTCCACAACCTTCTGAGTTGGGTCCAATATGTCAATTAACCTCTTGTGTGTTCTCATCTCGAACTGCTCGCGACTCTTCTTATTAACGTGAGGTGATCTCAAGACAGTATACTTATTGATACGAGTCGGAAGTGGTACGGGACCTGATACTTTTGCTCCCGCCTTAACAACGGTCTGAACAATTGCTTTTGAACTCTGTTCTACTAATTCTGTTTCGAAACCTGTTAACTTGACTCGAATTCTCTCGTTTGCCATTTTCAAAAATCTCCAAAAATCAAAAATACCGACCGAGGTTAATCATAACCCCGGCCAGCTTTAGGTTAGTCCTGAATCTCAGTAACCTGACCGGATGCTACAGTGCGTCCACCCTCACGGATAGCGAAGCGAAGACCCTTGTCCATAGCAACTGGGTGAATGAGTTCAACATTGATCTCAGTGTGGTCGCCAGGCATAACCATTTCCTTTCCTGCTGGAAGGTGGCATGTGCCTGTGATATCTGTAGTTCTGAAATAGAACTGTGGGCGATATCCATCGAAGAACGGGGAGTGTCTACCACCCTCTTCCTTGCTGAGAACGTAGATTGTTCCTGTGAACTTTGCATGTGGTGTGATTGAACCTGGCTTTGCAAGAACCTGTCCTCTTACAACTTCCTTCTTATCAACACCTCTGAGAAGAGCACCGATGTTGTCTCCAGCCTGTCCTTCGTCGAGGAGCTTGTTGAACATCTCAACACCTGTAACAACTGTGTTCTTTGTCTCACGGATACCTACGATTGAAACTGGATCGTTTACGTGGATTACACCGCGCTCAACTCTTCCCGTAACAACTGTTCCTCTTCCGCTGATTGAGAAGATATCCTCGATTGGCATAAGGAACGGCTGATCAACTGCACGTGCAGGAAGTGGGATGTACTCATCCATTGCATCCAGAAGGTCGTCGATGCACTTGGTTGCTTCTGGGTTGTCCGGCTGAGTCATAGCAAGGTATGCGCTTCCCTTGATAACAGGACATCCTGCTCCATCGAAGCCATACTCTGTGAGGAGGTCTCTCATCTCCTCTTCTACGAGGTCGATAAGGTCTGGGTCATCAACCTGATCGCACTTGTTGATGAATACGATGATTGCAGGTACACCAACCTGGCGAGCAAGAAGGATGTGCTCCTTTGTCTGAGCCATAGCACCATCTGTAGCAGCTACTACGATGATAGCTCCGTCCATCTGTGCAGCACCTGTAATCATGTTCTTGATGTAGTCAGCGTGGCCCGGGCAGTCTACGTGTGCATAGTGTCTGTTCTT
>JADIMF010000141.1 GCA_017694915.1 Candidatus Ornithospirochaeta stercoravium | reverse complement strand
AGTACGGCAAGCGCTTCTTCAATCTTCTCATTAGGCTCATCAGTCTGAAGAGCATCCCTCACGCAGCTCCTGATATGAGCTTCAAGCACTTCCTGGGCAGCTTTCTTCAGAAGAGCAGATGAAGCGAGAATCTGATCTGCGATCGTCACGCAGTATCTGTCCTCATCAATCATCTTCTGTATGCCCTCAAGCTGACCACGTACGATATTAATCTTGCGTGTAACGCTATTCCTGTCAGCCTTCAATTGCTGTTACCTCGTATCCTGCTTCCGTTATTGCAGCCCTGAGAACATCATCGGAAATTTCCTTCTCTGATTTTACGACAGCACTCTTGTTTTCAAGAGATACATCCGCTTCTGTCACTCCATCAATTGCAGCAAGCGCATCATGAACATGCTTCACGCAATGCATGCACATCATTCCTTCGATCATTACAGTCTTCTTCATACCATTCACTCCTTCTGTCTTCTCGACATCATCAATTATGTTATCTTCAATCTCTATATCAGAGATGGTTATCTCGCTTCTTCCGGATTCAGAAGATGCTTTTTCTCCGCTTCCCGACTTTGGCTTGAAAAACCTGAGTCTCAGAGCATTGGAGACGACGAACACCGAGCTGAAGCTCATTGCAAGCGCTCCGAGCATCGGACTGAGCTTTATTCCGAATGCAGGATAAAGCACACCCGCTGCAACAGGAATACATATTGCATTATAGAACAGAGCCCAGAAGAGATTCTCCTTTATGTTCCTCATAGTTGCCTTTCCGAGTTCTATTGCTCTCGGAACATCCTCTGGATCTGACTTCATGAGAACGATGTCCGCGCTTTCTATCGCGATATCTGTACCGGCACCGATAGCTATACCGGCATCGGAACGGGCAAGTGCCGGGGCATCGTTTATGCCATCTCCGACCATGGCGACTTTCCCTCCGCTCTGCTGGAGTTCTCTGACCTTTGCATCCTTATCCTGAGGCAGGACTTCTGCAATGACACCATCACATCCTGCCTGCCTCTGTATAGCCTCAGCTGTGCGTTTATTATCGCCCGTAAGCATGATGGTCTTTATACCCATGCGTCTGAGGTCAGACATCGCATTTTCCGCAGATGGCTTTATGGTATCGGCAACAGCTATCATTCCTATGACTCTGCCGTTCTCCGTGAAGTACAGAGGTGTCTTTCCTTCATCAGCAAGCCGTTCTTCCTCTTTTCTCAGTTCATCCGGATAACAAGAAAGAATCCTGCGGTTTCCCCCCTCGATAAAAGAGCCATTGATGTATGCGGAAACGCCTCTGCCATCCACAGACCTGAAATTCTCTGCTTTTCCTATGGCTATGCTTCTCTTCTCCGCCTCTTCGATTATGGCAAGGGCAAGCGGATGCGAGGATTGTTTCTCCACAGCCGCGGCTTTCGACAGAAGTTCATCAGGATCAATTCCATTGATTGTTATGATATCAGTAACGGACGGCTTGCCCTCTGTTATCGTTCCGGTTTTATCAAAGACGACGGAATCGATTGAATGCAGAGTCTCCAATGCCTCCGCGCTCTTTATGAGGATACCGGAAGATGCCCCCCTTCCCGTTCCGACCATTATCGCAGTAGGAGTGGCAAGCCCGAGTGCACATGGACATGATATGACAAGCACTGAAATACCGATGGAGAGCGCAAAAGCAAAGCTTTCCCCTGCTATCAGCCAGACAATTGCAGATACAAGCGCTATCGCAATCACTATAGGAACGAATACGCCGCTTACCTTGTCAGCAAGCTTTGCAATCGGAGCTTTCGAGCTTGTTGCCTCATCCACAAGCCTTATGATTGCAGAAAGAGCAGTCTCCTCGCCTGTTTTCTCCACGCGCATCTTCATGTATCCGGACTTCAGAACCGTTGCACCTGTCAGGTTATCGTTTATTTTCTTCTCCACAGGTATGGATTCGCCGGTAATCGCTGACTCGTCCACAGCCCCGCTACCTTCAATAAGAATGCCATCTGCCGGAATCGATGCACCTGCCTTGATTACTGCTATATCACCCTTTATAAGATTCTCAGACGGAATCTCAATTTCCTTTCCGTCTCTTATGACAATTGCTGTCTTAGGAGCGAGATCCATTAGCTTTGTAATCGCATCTGTCGTCCTTCCCTTAGCTCTTGCCTCAAGGAATTTACCGAGCGTGATAAGAGTCAGTATCATACCGGCAGATTCAAGATAGAGATCCATGCTGAATGCTTCAGCTGTCGCCATATCGCCATGACCAAGGGCATATGCGATACGCAGAAGAGCATAAATGCCATAGACAAGAGCTGCACCTGACCCCATCGCTATAAGCGAATCCATATTCGGAGAGAGATGGAATAGATTCCTGAAACCGCTTCTGAAAAAGCGGAAATTGATGAAAACAACAGGAATAGCAAGAAGGAAAAGCACCAGCGCGAATACCATTGAGTTCTCCACACCAAGAAGAACGGATGGAAGCGGCCAGCCCATCATATGTCCCATCGAGATATAGAATAGAGGAACGGTGAAGATAATCGATGAGATAAGGCGTTTCTTCATCTTCAGATACTCTTCCCTTGCTGTATCTGCAGGTGACTTTCCCTTCGCGGAGGATTTTGCTTCAGCCACTCTCGGAGCAGCCCCGTATCCCGCTTTCTCAACTGCCTCGACTATCCCATCCTCTGAAAGCTTCTTGTCGTCATACTCGACTTCCATGCTGTTCTTCAGAAGATTGACAGCGACGGACTCGACGCCATCAAGCTTCTCGACGCTCTTCTCAACCCTGACCTGGCACGCGGCACAGCTCATTCCCGTTATATCGAAGGTTTCCTTCATTTTAAGCTCCATACACCCCACGGGGGTGGGGTGTTTTTAATATAAGACAACAATGAAAGGAAAGCAAGAATAAAACGGATAGAATGCAATTGGAAGTCGAAGGAAAGAGGGACCTGCCCTCTTCCCTTACACAGTACCATCTGTGATTAACGGCTGATTCATGCCAGATGATGTCAGATACATCAGAGTACTTACAGAAGCTGAAAGCTTTATTCTCTCCGATAGGAGTTCGCTTTCATTCTGCAGAGAATCGAGTTTCATCGTGAGGACATCGCTTTCGCTTGAAGTTCCCAGTTCAAGACGTCTTTCCTCTTTTGCGATCTTCGAATCGTTGAGATCAGCTTTTGCCTCTAGATACTCTATCTTCTCCATCGAGAGCATGGCCTCGTTGTATGCAGAAACCGCATTCTCCTCGATTGTACGCACTGCAGCCTCATAATCCAGCTCTGCGCTCTTTATGCCGCTTTCAGCTCTCTTTATGTCATTGAGCTTCTTGCCGCCATCCCAGAGATTCGTTGTCAGGGCGAGTGTGATATTCACCCCCCATGTATCACTGTCAAGCCAGTTGGAATCGATGACACCACCGTATGAAGCACTCACCTGCAGAGCAATATCGGGAAGTCCGTATATACTGCCTTTTGCGATGTTTTTCCTGTATTCCTGGACATCTCCCATTCCGCTGAGCATCCTGAGAGGAAGGGAATCAGGGGAAACTGCCATGCTTTTTATCTCTTCAGAATCCATCGATAGGATGGAATCATATAGAGAAGTATCGGGGGTGTAATCAATCATATCAGGAGAAAGATCGGGAATTCCTGTAAGCGTCCGCAGTCCTTCAATCACGGCAGAATACTGACTATCGAGCTCACGGCGTGCGACATCGGACTGCCGCTGCTGTATCTTTGCATCGAGGACATCCTCCTCGAGAAGCATGCCGTTTTCCTTTCCTGTCTCCGCAATTGATATAAGACGATCAGCAGTCTCATCGATGGAATCAAGAAGGTCATAGATCTCTCCCATCCAGTAAAGGGCATCCAGACGCGTTCTGAGTTCCGTCTCCTTCTGGTCAAGCTTGTCATTCCTTTCCATGGTCCTCAGGCTCTCAACCGTCTCATATAGCTTCACGGCATTTGAGATCTTGCCCCATGTGTAAATAGGCTGCGTAAGCGTAAGCTGTCCCTGGACACGATTATTGTCCATCTTCATCGAGACATCGATCGGATCTGTCCATACCGATGCCATGATATCCGGGAGACCTTTCACGTCCGACGGACTTACCTTTATCGGGCCAAGCGACGGATTTGCCATATACGTTCCTGTCAGAAGAAGGTCAATCGTAGGAGTGTATGCTCCTTTCGCATCAAGAGTATCGTAATGGCTTTCCAGAATCTCCTGATCGGATTTCCTTATATCTGTATTGGATGACTCAATCGCAGACATAAGGTCATCGAATGTATATCTCTGCCCTGTTCCGGACGGAAGCGGAACCAGAATCAGAGCAGAAAGAAGAAGCAGGAATATCTTTCTCATACGTTTTCTTCCGTCTTCAGCCCTGCAGTGTCATAAATTCTTATAAGAGCGGAACTTGATCCGCTGCTATGTATCTCAGCATCGACCTGTCCAAGATAGCATTTTCCGTCAGAGCCTTCGCCTGCTGCCAAGAGATAGATATACGGGCTATCATAATCCTCACCGTATTCAGGTGAAGTCGTCGTCCATTCAATCGTCATGGTTGCAGCTGTTCCTTCAGCATCCTGGAATAATCCGCTGCCTCCACTAACATACCTGGCAATCGCCTTTGCAATACTTCCGGAAGGCTTTCCCTGCACTTTGTACTGTGAGTATAGATAACCATCGAATTCACCAGTTTTTGAGTCCTCTTTCTGGGCTTCTGCAAGCAGCTCGTCATAAACAGAATCTCTGTCCGCTGCATTTCTGAATGCGAATATGAAAATATCGTTGTCGAATGATGATTCATCGACTCCGTCAATCTGGACCTCAACAGTGACATTCGTCTTGAATGCGAATGTACAGCCTGCAAGAAGCAGGATCATTATCGTTATTATCGGGAATATTGCCTTCTTCATATCAATTTGCCTCCTTTGTATTTCCTTTCCAGTTATATGCCTTCCTGACTTTATGACGCTCAAGAATGAAGTAGAACGTCGGCATCAGGAAGAGCGTGATGAATGTACTAGTCGTAAGACCGCCCATGATAACCTGCCCGAGAGGAGCATATATCTCAGCACCTTCACCTGTCGCGATTGCCATAGGAATAACACCGAGAACAGTCGTGAGAACGCTCATCAGAATAGGCCTGAGTCGCGATGCAGTACCCTTCTTGACGTTATCGAAGAGGATTGTCATCTCATCCTCATAGGAGAGCTTTCCTATATTCTTTCCATCCTCGTCCCATTCAATCCCGCGTCTGGTCATCAGCTCACGCTTCGAACCTTCCTGAAGCTGGTTGATGTAATCGACCATGATGATACCGTTGTTTACAAGCATACCGCCAAGCGTAACAACACCAAGAAGGGAAACCATGCTCAGCGATGAACCGAACACTGCAAGCGAAAGGACGACACCTATGACGCAGAACGGTACAAGAAGCATGATCAGCAACGGCTGATCGAATCTCTCGTATATGAGAACGATGACCATATATACGAGGAAGAGAGAGATCGCGAGTGCCTGCATCAATGGTCCGAGAGAATCCGCTATGAGCTCATCGATACCACCTGTATCAGAAGAAACTCCATCCGGCATCGGATGCTCTGCGATATACTGTGCTACACGCCTTGAAAGCGCTGTCGTTGATTCGCCTGTTATCTGGGCACTGACTGTCATCGATACAGCTCTGTCAGTATGGCTTATGGATGAAAGCGATGTTTCGATATCCATCTCCGAAATCGCATCCATTGTGACAACACTGCCGGCCTGCGTGTTGATTCTTATGCTGTCCAGAAGAGACTGGTTGACTGGTCTGTCCGTGGCATCTGAAGAAAGATGGATATCATACCTGTTTCCGGAATCCGGATCATGGAATATTCCTGTATCCATTCCATTGAAAAGGATTGCGGTGGTCATCGCAGCTTCATAATTCGGAATGCCAAGCGATGAAAGATATTCATATGAAGCATCCATAACAGCCGATGTCGAATCATATGTGCTTGAAACAGATGCAGATATAACCTCAGGATCCTTCTCAAGGAACTCCTTGAGGTCTTCAGCGTACTCATAAAGCACTTCCTCATCCTCACCGAGGAATGTGATTCCATAGCCGCCGCCTCCGGACATATATCCGACAAGGTAATCGAAGCCACCATTTTTGACCTCGATCTTCGCATCTGGAATCTCGGAAGCGAGCGCATACTGCATCTGGAGGATTATCTCGTGAACATTCCTGTCACGTTCGGCAACCGGCACGAGAATGGCATGTATTCCTCCGACATTCTCAGACGATGAGAACGAGAGTGCATCCACTGATTTTCCCGAATAGACAATGTCGGTTTCGAGTTCAGGGACATTTTCGATGAGAATATGCTCAGCCTTCGTCATCACTTCCTTTGTCTGATCGAGATTATAATTCGATGGCAGGGAAATACTTATATAGAAGTCACTGTTATCCGTAGATGGTATAAACGAGATTGTGAGGCTCGTCAGGGAATAAACAGTGAGGACCAGTATCATCAGTGCAAGCACGATGATGAACGGAGTATGATTGAGGCAGAAACCGAGTGAACGCCCATAGCCTTTCTCCACCTTGATCAGGGCCCTGACAGGAGCACTGTCCTTCTTCTTTTTCCTGCTGTCGCTATCCTTGAGGAAATGCCTGAGAAGATATGGCATGTAAACCATGGCAACAAGAAGTGATGAGCCGATGGCTATCATGAATGTAAGAGAGATATCGTGAAGAAGGTTTCCGACAAGACCTGAAAGAAGTATGACAGGAATGAATACGATAACGGTCGTGAGGTTGGATCCGATTACGGATTTATCAACGGTTCCGGTACCGAGGTAAATCGACTCCGTGACGCTGTATCGCGGATTACCGTTTTCATCCGTATCCTGGAAATACCTGTACACCTGGTCGAGAACTACAATTGATGCATCGACAATCGATCCCAGGGACACTACGATTCCTGATATCGAAAGGATGTTCACCGTTATACCCGCAATCTTCATCGCGATGAATGTGAAGAAACAAGAAAGCGGAATCGAGAGTCCGATTGCGAGCGTCGCCTTCAGATCATTGAGGAATATGAAGATAACAAGAACTGCGATGAGAATACCCAGAACACCTGATTCGATGACATTCTTCAAGGATGCGATGACAAGACGGCTGTCATCACTGATCATGTGATAAGTCACCGCTCCGCCAGTCTCCTTCTCGGATTCCTCGAGAATACGCTTGACTTCATTGGTTATCTGTATCGTATTTCCATCAGCACGCTTGGCAACCTCGACAACGATGACATCCTGCCCTTCTGTCGTTACAGTGTAATCCTCGCCCCTGTATTCAACGCTGATATCAGCGACATCGGAAAGCCTGATAATCTCACCGCTGTCCGTTGCACCGACAGGAAGCGCTTTTATCTCATCAAGTGACTCGTATGTACCATCATATCTAAGATCGACTCTCCTGCCGCTGCTCTCCCCTGAACCGAGCGGCATCGCCAGATTGGAATACTGCAGTATCTGATAGACAGTGAGCGGCGAAATACCTTTGCTTGCAAGGTCATCAAGCCTGAGCTTTATATCCACCTGAGGAGTCTCCGAACCGGAGATGGTTATCGTGGAAACGCCGGGAATCCTCGTAAGCTGAGGCCTTATATTCTCTGTTATATACTCGGAAAGGGCAGCTGTATCGTCACCGCCCTCGACGGAGAACGAGACAACAGGAAGCATCGTCGCGCCACCTATGATTGCCATAGGTTCTCCGGTAAGGCCTGAAGGAAGTGATGATGACAGATCGGAAATCCTGTTACGGACCTCATTAAGCTGATCTTCGGGGTTCACACCATCGCGGAATGTGATGGTTATGACGCCGATGCTGTTCATCGCCTCGCTGTCCATGCCGTTGAAATCTGGAAGCGTTACGAAATCATCCTCAAGTACATCTATGACATCATTCTCAACATCCTCAGCAGATGCTCCAGGATATATGGATATAACGAATATCTGCGGCATATCCATATCGGGGATGAATTCAAGATTCGTGGTATAGATGCTGAAAACACCGAACAGAGCAAGAGCCAGAAGAATCATCGTCAGCACAGCTGAGTGCCGGATAGCGAATCTTGATATCTTCGATTCCTTCACGTCACACCTCGCTTTCCACTACCCTGACAGAAACACCAGGAAGCAGTCCATCCTGACCACGTATTATGAAATCCCTTCCGCTGTATTTCTCATCGATTGCATAGTATTCATCATCCTCGGCAATGTTATCCATTTCGATATACTCGGCAGTACTGTCCGTGAGAGATACTGCGTACACGCTTCCATCGAGCTTCCTCGTCTCAAGAGGCAGCGTCAGATATTCACCGCTCTCGAATACAATATCCGCCTTGATGAACATACCTGGAACGAATCCTTCAGGAGAGAGGAGATGGACACGTATGCCGAATGTCTTTGATGTCGGATCTACCATAGGATCGACAGAGATGATCTCCGCTTCGGAAGAGAGCCCCTGCACATCTGAATAGATTCTTATCCTTAATGAATCGTTGTTTCTCACTTCCGTGTAGTATTTCTCGCCTACTCTGAGATTCACGATGAGGTTATCAAGATCGGAAATGACACAGAGCGGTGTTTCGGAGGACGCAGGAGAGCCGGATGCCATCATAGACTGGAGAATGGTTCCAGAGACAGGTGCCGTAACCTCGGCATATGAAAGCTGGAGATCCGCCAGCTCAAGCTGAGCCTCGGCAGCCTCAAGCTGTGCAGAGAGCGTATCATATTCCTGAGCTGAAACACCCCCCTCTTTATAAAGAGCTTCCACACGTTCAAAAGATGCCCTGAGTGCCTTCACCTGAGCATCTGCCTGTGCCTTCTGCAGTTCATACGGCTTCTTATCTATTACAGCAAGAACATCGCCTTCACTGACAGAATCCCCGGCCTTTATATTGTACGACTCTATCGTACCGCTCACGAACGGGACGACAGGAATTATTGAATCGGGCTCGATATAACCGGTTAAGGTAATACCTTCATCTATCGTTCTCACCTCCGGCTTCACCGTTGCAACAGGTGTTACAGGAGGCACATACACTGTGCTCTTCCTCGTGTTGAAGAACAGATAGAGAAGAAGAAAAGCAATAAGAAAAACTGCAATCAAAATTATATATCTGATAATGGAATGTCTATGATTCTTATCCATAAAAACCCTCTTCACTTTCGATTTTCCTAGACTTACTGTCTAAATTTAACAACAGATTCAGAAACCTGTGTCGGAATCCGACACGGTGTGGAAAACATGTTGGAATCATCTTTTCTGACACATTTTGAAATTTTGTTATTCACCACAATGCTGTATTTGTGCTATTATCGCCAGCATGAGCATTTACAGTGATACGCTTGAAAAGCAGAGAGAATATTTCAGAGCGGGAAACACGCTTTCATACAAGTTCAGGAAGAGCATGCTTCTAAAACTGAAAAGCACTCTGAAGGATAATGATGAAAGGATACTTGAGGCGCTCAGAGAGGACCTTGGCAAAAGCGGCTTTGAGGGATATGCAACTGAACTCGGCATTGCATATGAGGAAATAAACTATCTTGTAAAGCACCTCAAGCATCTTATGAAGAAGACGCATACGGCAACACCGATCACACAGGCTGTCTCCTCCTCTTACATCATTCATGAACCAAGGGGAAACACACTCATAATGTCTCCCTGGAACTATCCTGTACAGCTGACCATCGTACCTCTTGCAGGAGCAATCGCAGGAGGCAACACAGCAATCGTGAAGCCTTCAAGGTACAGCAAGGAAGTATCATCGCTTCTGAAAGAGATCCTCGAGAAAATATTCCCAGAGGAATATATCGCTGTTTTTGAAGGCGGACATGAGACGAACACGGAGCTTCTGAAGCTGCGCTATGACTTCATCTTCTTCACAGGCTCTCCGAACGTCGGCAGAATCGTACATTCATCATGCACGGAGAATCTTACGCCATGTATTCTTGAACTTGGCGGAAAAAGCCCTGTAATAATCGACGAAACTGCGAAGCTGAAGCTTGCCGCAAAACGTCTTGCATGGGGCAAGTTCCTCAATGCAGGTCAGACATGTGTCGCTCCTGATTATCTTCTCATCAAAGATGGACTTCAGGATGAATTCATCAGGCTTTTCAAGGTAGAAATCGAGAAGATGTTTTCATCTACCCCCCTTACCTCTTCTGACCTTCCGAAAATCATAAATGAGAAGCATTTCGAGAGGATAATCGGGCTCATAAACGGTTCTCCTGCTGTTTACGGCGGAAAGCACGATGAGAAGACGATGAAGATAGAACCTACTGTTCTGTATCCCGTGAAGGAGACCGATCCTGTGATGAACGAGGAGATCTTCGGACCGGTGCTTCCGATACTCACATACAGAACTCTAGACGAGGCGATAGATTTCATCAGGAAAAGGGAGAAGCCTCTCGCTCTCTATATTTTCTCAGAGAACAGGAAGAACATCGAACGTGTTCATGCTTCTGTCTCATTCGGCGGCGGCTGTGTCAATGATACCGTTGTCCATCTTACGGCATCAGGCCTTCCATTCGGTGGCGTAGGCAATTCCGGAATGGGAAACTACCATGGAAAGAGAAGCTTCGAAGCTTTTACCCACGATAAATCGATAATGGACAAGGCAACATGGATGGATCTCCCTGTACGTTATGCCCCATTTGGTAATAAACTCAGATTGCTGAGGCTGCTGATGAAATGATCCTGGATATTGAGACCTGTGGAAGAATCGCGATAAATACATTCAGAAGCGTACTGATTGGTACGCTTACAGGTATTGCTATAACGATTTTCGCCAACACGGTCTCATTAATGGGAAATCTCAATGAAATACACCCCGCTCTTTCACTTCTTCTTCCTTTTGCAGCATATCTCACGATGCTCATTTATCAGAAACTTGGGGATGCTTACAGGAAGATAACAGTCGAGGCAATAGACAGGATACATGAGATAGAGAATCCTGAGCTGAAGCTCAACCATGGGAAGATCTCTCCATGGATGGGCGTGGTTGCATATATCGCCGCGGCTCTTTCCCACCTCTCTGGCGCTTCTGTCGGAAAAGAAGGCGCGGGTGTTCAGATAGGATTATCTGTCGGAGAACTATTATCGAGGGCTGAAAAGAAGATAATCCCAGTGCACTACAGAGGACATGAGGACAGATATCTGATGTGTTCTGCTGCTGCAGCATTCGGCTCTCTTTTCGGTTCACCTATCACCGGTGTGCTTTTCGGTCTCAGCTTCGCGACTCCCGATCTGATACGCCTTGACATGCTTTATCCTTGCATTGTCTCATCATATTTCGCTGTCATCATCTCGGAACTTCTTGGAATACACAGAATGGTCATTCCATGGTTTGCAGAACTGTCATTCAATGTTGAGAATCTTGTAATCGTCGCAGTCTTCGCCGCTTTGATAGGTCTTATGACAAGACTTTTCATCTGTGGCCTCAAAGCTTTCCGCGATATTGTTCACAAAGCTTTCGGAAGCAAGGCCTTCAGTGCGGTTGTTCCATCGATTCTGGTTCTTATCGCATTCATATTCATCGCGCTTTTCACGGATGACATGAGCTACTCGGGACTTTCCCTGGATCTTCTTTATGCCTCTATTGACGGCCGCGGAGTACCTATATATGCGTTCATACTGAAAGCAATACTGGTATTCCTATCAATCTCGGCAGGATTCGTTGGTGGAGAGGTTGTTCCACTGCTTGTTACCGGCAGTACATTCGGATACGCTTTTGCATCCATCTTCGGTCTCAGGACCGGTGCTTTTGCGGCTCTTGGAGCGATAGGAATGCTATCAGGAGGAACAAATCTCCCGCTGGTCTGCTTTGCGCTTGGTCTGGAGCTTTTCTCCTATGAAGAGCCTACCCTTCTTTTTGCAGCTGTCTCCATCGCGTACCTCTGCTCGGGAGAAACAGGGATCTACCAGCATCAGGCAATGGCACTGAAAAACAAACTCGCAAAAAGATCAGAAGGTTAATGAACAGAAAAACATCCCTCTGAGGGATGCTTAACTAAGGGAATCCGATTGTCTATTTATTTATTCAGATATTCTCTCTGAATTCTTTCCACATCCTCAACCTGAAGATCATAGATCGAGGCTATTTTCTGCACAGGAAGAGTACCATCAGCAAGAAGTCGGAGAATCCTTTCTTTTTTTTCATTTGCTGCTCCTCTTTTCTCGCCAATCTCTTCATACTGCTTTCCATATTTTTCCACCAGGTTTTCCACCGCCCTGCACATCTTATCAACTCCCTCCTTGCTTTCCTTATAGTATCTTACTCTATCTGCCAGAACCTTGTAATTCATCTCATCAGGACTTGTGCATGAGAAGTCATGCATCAAACGCCCGATCGGGGATGAATCCCTGTATGATCCGTTCACATACACTATATGCGAACCGTCCCTGAATTCCTCTCTCGTATCCATTATACAGCGTTCTATCCTGTAGACGGAATTCCCTCTCCTCATCACGTCG
>JADIMF010000002.1 GCA_017694915.1 Candidatus Ornithospirochaeta stercoravium | reverse complement strand
AGGAAAACAGTCGCTGTATTGTCATTCGGATGTATTCCGATGATTCCACCCTCAAAGTATGAATCGAGGATGAATACAGCCTTATGCTCCTTGTCATTGAGAAGCCCGAATGGTGTAACCTCACCTTTCTTCAGCGAAAGAATATACACTAGATCATCTTCTGAAGCAAATGAGAGAGGACGTGATGAAAGAAGCGTACGGAGAGCTTTGAGATCCGCCCTTTTTGTCTCTTCAATCGAGACAAGATAATACGAGCGCTTCTTATCATCGCGGAGAAAGAGGTTCTTCGCTATTCTATCCTTGTTGGGAACATCGACCTCATTCATCTCATCTATGGTGAACACAGGCTTATGATGTACAAGAGTGTATTCTATCTTCTTTTCATCAAGGAGCTTCAGTATCTCTTCCTGATTCATTTCTTCTTATTCCTGTAGAATCTATCAAGATAATCCCTCTTGAATTCCTTGAACCTATCCTCTGCAATCGCCTTGCGTATTCTTATCATCAGGTCATAGAGGTACTGGAGGTTGTGCTCAGTTGCAAGCATTCCTCCAAGCATCTCATTGCATTTGATGAGATGGTGCATATAGCCTCTCGAGTACTTCTGGCAGCAGGTGCACTGGCATCCCTCCTGAATCGGGCCATGGTCGAATTTGAACTCAGCTTTCTTCAGGGCAATAACTCCATCATCGGTGAAGAGACCACCATTACGCGCCATACGCGTTGCAAGCACGCAATCGAAGAGATCAACTCCATTCTCAACAGCTTCGAGGATATAGTCTGGGCTTCCTATACCCATTACGTATCTGGGCTTTTCCTTTGTCACATGTGAAGCTGTAAGCGCAAGGAAATCACAGAAAGCGCTCTTCTCCTCGCCTACGGAAAGTCCTCCGATGGCGATTCCAGGGAAATCCATTCCTGATATGACTTCAGCACTTTCCTTTCTCAGATCTTCGTAGAAGTTGCCCTGAACGATTCCGAAGAGATTACCGGGGAAACTCTCTCCTAGCTTCTCCTTCTCCTTTATCGCCCTGTCAGCCCACTTGTGGGTTATCTTCATCGCCTCAACAGCTGCTTTGTAGTCGATTCCGGGAGGTGTGCAGACATCGAGGCACATCGCTATATCGCTACCGATTACGCTCTGGATATCGACAACCTTCTCAGGTGTGAATATATGCTTTGAGCCATCGATATGGCTCTGGAATGTCACACCGTTCTCCTTTATTTTTCTCAGTCCTGAAAGGGAGAACACCTGGAAGCCACCTGAATCGGTGAGTATGTTCCTGTCCCAGTTTGAGAACTTATGGAGTCCTCCGAAATCTGAAAGGACTTCCGTACCCGGCCTGAGATAGAGATGGTAGGTATTTCCGAGGATTATCCCATACCCCATCTCCTTTATCCTGTCATGATAGATTCCCTTTACAGTTCCATTGGTACCGACCGGCATGAATGCGGGAGTCTCCACATCCCCATGCGGGAGCGAGAGTATTCCAAGCCTTGCTTCAGTATCCCTGTCTTTCTTTATTACGTTCAGAATCTTATTCATGCTTTCCTTCCTAAAAGAGAAATAACCGCGGAGAGCGCTATGGTAAGAATCATGGGGAGTATCACAGCCTGAAGAGGCGTGACAGCACCCTGATGTCCCATTATCGAGAAAACCATGTCGGCAACATAGTAAACGACCGCTATGGATAATGACTGTATCACTGAAAAGAGAAGAACATTCTTCTTGAATCTGTAGTTGATGCAGACTGAGATTACCATCAGTACGAAGATGGCAATCGGTTTTGCCAGCCTTCTGTAGTAATCTGTGGCCTTCTCCTGCCATGTCGTACGGTCAGACTGGAGAAGACGCGCAAGGTAATCCTTCGCAGTCGCCCTGTCCATCGTATCAATCTGGGTATTCTGGCTTCTGAAGAGACGCGGCTCAGGATTGAAAAGAGGCTCCTCGAAAGTACTCATCGTCTCCGTCTCCACATCCTTTCCGGAGATGTGGTAGATACGTGCATTCTCAAAGACCCACCAGCCCTTCTCCTCATCATAACGTGCTCTGTCAGATTCTATTCTTTCCTCTATGATTCCGTTCTCCGTCTTCACGAGAACAGGTGAATATATCTCACCTGTCGCTTCCGAGAAGCGCTGTGTGTAGATGAGAAAGCCGTCCTCATCTGTCAGGACGATGTTTCTCGTATCCCTTGTTGATGAAGCACCGAACAGCTCTGTCTCTAATTCATCATGCATGTTCACCGCGCTTATTACCGTATGTTCCTGGAAAAGAGAGCCAAGGATGGTAAGAATCACTGCAAGGATTATGATAGGAAGTCTTATACGCACAGGACTGACGCCTGCGTTGAGTATCGGTATCATCTCATTATTAGCCGTGAGCGTTGAAAGATAATATGTAACGGCAAACAGGAATGAGATGGAAGCCGCCATCAAGAGATACTCAGGAAGCGAGAGTATTATGTAAAGAATCAAAGATGGAACTGCGACATTGCCGTGCATGATCTGATCCATCTTAGAGAAAAGCTCTACGGCAGCAAGAATCATCGCGAAGATCATGATGGTGACTATCGCGGTCTTGAGTATCGATGAGATCGTGTAACGAGTGAGAATCTTCATCTTGCCTTCCTGAACCTCATGATAAGCGCCAGAGCGATTACAAGTATGACTATATCAGGGAGCGCAATCAGGAGATATGGCGATGATGATATATTGAATATCTCTAGCTGTACTCCGAAGAGCATGTACCAGTACGCAACCGCTATGAGAAGCGAGATAGCAAAGCCTGTGAGCTTTCCGTGCTTTACGCGGAACATCGATAGCGGAAGCGTGATGAGCGTGAGGCAGAAGCAGGCTGCAGAGAGCACGAATTTCTTCGTGAGTTCCGCTTTGTAGTACTGCGAATAGAAGTTTCGAGGTGCACTGTCGCCTCTTGAAGCGATGACATCGGATGCCTCTATTGCCCTCGACTCTATCGAGCTTCTGTTTCCCTCTCCCCTGTTTGCCGCTTTGATCGCATCGGAGAGAAGAAGCTTAGAATCCTCTCCTCTCTCATGCCACATCCTCATGTCATTTCTCTCACCTTCGCTTCTTGACTGGATACCCTCGATGAGGTCACGCGATGAGAGATTGACAGGTGCTGAGGATGTGAGTGATGGAATCTGCTCCGAGAAGTCAAGGAAGAATGTTGCTCTATCTGCCTTCGACAATCCATATGACTCTATATCATCGCTTTCAGATATGAGAATCGTCGGGTTATCGAGCTCAAGGGAGTAGATGTAGTTATAGCTGTCGATGAGATTCAGCACGCCTCTGTCCGAAAGGACCGTCCGGTTCTGTCCAGATTCGTCAGATGAGAGGAGCACGATATCATGAATCTCATTTCCGACGCTCTCACCATTGGAAAGAACGATATTACCGACTGTGTTGACGGTATTCGACTCGATTTCGAATGTAGGCATCTCCTGCATCAGCTCCGTGAGCCTCTCCTCATAGACAACCGATGACCATGGAAGGACAGCATCTGCGAAGAAGAATGTCACGAAAGAGAGCAGTATCGAAGCGAAGATCAGCGGACGATAGACATATGATGATGCGATACCGGAGCTTCTCATCGCCAGAAGCTCATTTGATGAGCCAAGATCACCGAGAACCATGGAAGAAGCTGCAAGGGATGCGAACGGGAATGTATAGATCAGGAACTGAGGCATCGAGAGTGCCACCATCTCGAGCATCGTCATGAAATCAATATTCTTGAGAAGAATACGCTGAACAAGGAGCAATATCGAATTGATGAAGAAGATGCAGAAAAAGAAGGAAAACGCGACTGCGAAATTCGCAGCGAATTCCTTCATCATATATCTGTATAGGATACTGTAGCTTCCTTTCCTTCGTTCAGACACCTGTGGAACCGAAACCTCCCTCTCCCCTGTCTGTAGAAGAGAGGCCAGAGACACGCTCGAAAGGCAGTCTCTTCACTTCATGCACTACCATCTGGGCAATCCTGTCACCAGAATGGATGATGAAGTCTTCAGAAGAGAGGTTGATGAGAATCACCTTGACCTCTCCCCTGTAATCTGAATCAATCGTCCCGGGGGCATTGAGAACGGTGATACCGCTTTTAAGAGCAAGACCGGAGCGAGGCCTTATCTGCACTTCATACTCCGGTGGTATCTCCATCTTCAGCCCTGTCGGGACTGCAATACGTTCTCCGGGATGCAGCGTGATGGGAGATGGGATGAATGCCCTGATGTCAGCACCAGCGGCACCATCTGTCCCATATTCAGGGAGCATTGCTCCCTCTTCTGCATCAAACCGGATGGAAATCATTTCTCTTCTTTCTTCTCGTTCTTGCCGTTATCTGGCTGAGCGTCGATGTATGAAAGATTGAGTCTGCCCATCCTGTCAATCTCGATGAGCTTGACATCAACCTGCTGACCTACGGAGAGAACATCGGAGACGTTCTTCACTCTAGTGCGTGCAAGCTTGGAAATGTGGCAGAGGCCTTCCTTTCCTGGGAGGATCTCGATGAATGCACCGAAATCAACGATTCTCTTGACAGTTCCGTTGTAGATCTTGCCTACCTCTGGCTCCTCGATAATCGAGAGAACAAGGCGCTTTGCCTCCTGTGCGGAAGCGTTGTTGCGGCCATAGATCATAACTGTTCCATCATCCTCGATGTTGATCTCTGCACCGGACTGTGTTGCGATGGACTTGATTGTCTTTCCGCCAGTTCCGATAACAGCACCAATCTTATCCTCAGGAACCTTTACTGTGAGAATCTTAGGAGCAAGCTCGGAAATCTCTGAGCGTGGTCCTGCAAGAGTCTCCTGCATGATACCAAGGATGTGCATCCTGCCCTCTTTTGCCTGAGCAAGTGCCTTCTTCATGATCTCCGGTGTTACGCCAGCAATCTTGATATCCATCTGGAATGCTGTAATACCATCCTTTGTTCCTGCTACCTTGAAGTCCATATCACCGAGGTGATCTTCTTCTCCGAGGATATCGGAAAGGATAGTGTAGCGTGCGTAATCAGCACCCTCTGTGATGAGACCCATTGCAATACCTGCAACAGGCTTCTTGATAGGAACACCTGCGTCCATGAGTGAAAGACATCCACCGCAGACTGAGGCCATTGAAGAAGATCCGTTGGACTCCATGATCTCGGATACAACGCGGATTGTATACGGGAACTCATCCTTCGGCGGGATAACTGCTTCAAGAGCGCGCTGTGCAAGATGTCCGTGACCGATTTCACGGCGTCCTGTCGTAAGGCGTCCTACCTCACCTACCGAATACGGAGGGAAGTTGTAATGAAGCATAAAGTTTGAATATGTCTTCTCGCCGTCGATTGTGTCGAAGAGCTGCTCGTCCTGAACTGTTCCGAGAGTTGTGACAGCAAGTGACTGTGTCTCGCCTCTTGTGAAGAGTGCAGAACCATGTGTGCATGGAAGAAGACCTACCTCGCATGTGATAGGACGGATTTCCGTGACCTTTCTTCCGTCTGTTCTCACTCCATCGTTGAGAATCGAGGAGCGGAGGATGTTGTATTCCATATCCTCGAACATAGCGGAGATCTCTCCGTCTCTCTTCTCGTCCTCTGCGATGAGATCGCTGAACTTCTCCCTGACATCGTTATGAACGCGCTCAAGAGCTTCATAGCGGTTCTGCTTGCCCTTTACGAAGGAAGCCTCCTTCTCGAGCGGATAAGCATATTCCTTCACTGGCTCAAGCCATGAAAGGTCGCGTTCCTCGATTTCCATGAGAGGAAGCTTTTCCTTTCCACAGAGCTTTCTGAGCTCATCCTGAGCCTCGCAGATCTTTGCGATAACAGGCTGTGCAGCAGCGATTGCTCCGAGCATATCATCCTCGGAAACTTCCTTAGCGCCGCCTTCAACCATCGTGATTCCATCATGTGTTCCCGCAACTACGATATCGAGGGAAGCAGATGGCATCTGCTGGAATGTCGGGTTGATCACATACTCGTTACCGATTTTAGCAACACGTACAGCTGCAATAGGACCATAGAATGGGATATCCGAAATCGTTACTGCGCAGGATGCTGCGTTGATAGCGACAATGTCTGGAGTATGCGACATATCTGATGAAACAACAGTAGGAACGATCTGGATCTCACGTCCGAAAGCCTTGTCGAAGAGAGGTCTCATAGGGCGGTCGATAAGGCGGGATACAAGAATCTCCTTGTCCTTAGGCCTTGATTCCCTCTTCAGGAATCCTCCAGGGATCTTTCCAGCTGCATAGTATTTCTCGTTGTATTCAACCGATACAGGTACATAGTCGATCGGTTCTGATGGAGCTTCGCCACAGCATACTGTAGCGATGACCGCAGAGCCAGCATAGTGAGCATAGACAGCACCGTTAGCCTGCTTTGCGATTTTTCCGGTCTCGAATACGAGGTCGATATCCCCGATTCTTACCGAAACTGATTTTACATCTGCCATAATAATCCTTCTTTAGTTCTTTTATGTTCTTTTTTTGTTCTTTGATTAAACACAGAGGAAAGCCAGGCATAAGCTGGCTTTCCATCTTGCTTTATTTTCTGAGTCCGAGCTCAGCAATAAGCTGGCGGTACTCATCGATGTTGCGGTCCTTGATGTACTTGAGAGTACGTCTTCTCTGTCCGACAAGCTTCAATAGTCCGCGTCTTGATGCATGGTCCTTCGGGTTAGCCTTGAAGTGCTTCTGCAGATCATTGATTCTAGCCGTCAGAAGTGCTACCTGCACCTTCTCGTCACCTGTGTTTCTGGCATCATTGCCAAACTTGACCACGATTTCTTTCTTCTGTTCCTTTGTGATCATCTTCTTTTCTCCAGATATAAAGAATCCAGCAGCAGTTCCTCTTTCCCGTTATCCATTCCAGAAGACGGCAATGCGATTCGAAGGAAATCCTCGTAAAGCAATGCAGTACATACAGTCCTTTTTCCATCTCTGAAAAGAAGAGCGGCATCATAAGTTCCTAGTGGCGGTAGGAGCTGATGAATCAAAGCCCTGCTGATAATCAGTTCTCCAGAGCACGATCTGTAAGGTAACGGCACAAGATCAACCCTGTAGAATTGACCGGAAAGACCCGGGATACACCCGAGCTCCCCTTTGTTTATCATCTGTCTCATGTAAGTCGAGGAGATCTTCTCCCCGTCTTCCGTGAGAACGGAATCAACGATATCTATAGTGCAGTCAAAGCCTTTCCGCCTGAGAAGAAGACCAAGGTCCCTCCCGCTGCCCTCCTCATGAGGATTGCCGAAGCGGAAATCATCTCCGACAGCTGCACCGACGGCTATCATGGATGATGAAAGCATATCCACAAAGCCAACGGCTGTAATCATACTGAAATCAGTAGAAAAGTCAATCACAGCAAGAACATCCACGTCATACTCCGCGATGTTCTCTGCCCTGAGGCGGAGCGTATCTAAGTCTCCCTTCCTCCCTTTCGGATTCGTTGAGAATGTAAAGACTGCGGAGCATTCAGCTCCACTCTCCTTTTTGAGTCTCCTCAGATCCTCGAGAATCGCCTTATGACCGAAGTGAACACCATCGAATACCCCTATCGAGAATACCGTTCTCTGGGGATTCTTTTTCCCTTCATCTATGTATTCGGAAAATGAAAGTATTCTCATATCAGCCTCGTCATGATCCTGAGGCGTCCGGATGTCCTGTCACCGTATCCGAAAAGCTCTCCATCCATCATAAGCTTCGTATAAGGTCTGGTACTGTCAGTGTCTGAAAGAACGGCGTTATCCCTGATGTTACCATTAAGGATCCTTGTCTTCTCAGATGGATTGAGGACAGAGACGGAGAAAAGCCCTGTCATATCAAGAAGCTCATCCGTAGACTTCTCCTTGTCCTCAAGCGACCATGGCCCGATTCTCAGTCTTCTGAGCGCTGTCAGATAACCTCTTGAGGAAGCTCGTTTCGCGATATCCCTTGCAAGCGACCTTATGTATGTTCCCTTCGATACAGATGTGCGTATGACAGCCTTACCGCTCTCATAGGAGAGCAGCTCTAGCGCTGTTATCTCGATATCGCGCTCAGGCATCTCAATATCCTTTCCGCTTCTTGCTTCCCTGTAGGCCCGCTTTCCATCGACATGCACAGCTGAATATACAGGAGGAACCTGCTTCTGCTTTCCCATAAATGATGGGATTACAGCTTCAAGGGCTTCTCTTGAAGGAACAGGAGCCTCTGCTATCACAGCTCCTTCAGGATCGAGGGTATCTGTCTCCTTTCCGAAGGTAATCTCCGCAATATACTCCTTGTCGAAAGACGAAAAGATAGGAGTGAGCTTTGTAGCCCCTCCTATGAGTACTATCATGAGCCCCGACGCAAAGCTGTCAAGAGTACCTGCATGGCCTACCTTTTGTCCCCTGTTCTCCTTCTTGACCGAAGAAAGGGACCTGAAAGAGGTCATGCCAGGTTCCTTATCCATTAAGCGGATGGCAAAAGAATCAGCCATCTATATCCTTCATCGCCTCATCGATGAGCCTGTTCACCCTCTCCGCTTCCCTGTAGGAATCATCACGGAAGAATGTGAGAACAGGTGTGTTCCTCGTCTTCAGCACAGCACCAAGCCTCGACTGTATGAATCCCTTAGCGCTGTTGAGCGCCTTGACCGATGGATCTATACGGTTATCAGGGAGAGCGGAGACATACACTGAGCACTGTGCGTTATCAGGGGAAAGCACAACACGGGTCACCGATGTGAACGGTGAGAGGTGCGGATTCTTGATAGCGCCAGAGACAATCAGCTCTCCGATTGCCTCTGCTATCCTGCTTTCAAGTCTTTTCTGTGAAAACTCACTCATTTACTTCAAGCTTCCTTCTCACTTCCTCAGTCTCGACTATCTCAAGAACATCGCCGACCTGGAGATCCTGCCAGTTCTCGAGACCGATACCGCATTCGAATCCTTCCGCGACTTCCTTTGCATCGTCCTTGAATCTTCTGAGAGAGGAGATGCGGATCATATCCTTGTTGATCTGGATCGAATCGCGGATGACACGTACGAGGCTGTTTCTCTTTACCTTGCCTTCAGTTACATAGCATCCGGCAATCATGCCGACCTTAGGTACCTTGAATGTATCCCTGACCTCTGCCTTTCCGATATCGACTTCCTTGATCTCAGGCGAAAGCTTGCCTTCCATCGCGTCGCGGATATCATCAAGTACATCGTAGATGATGTTGTACTTCTTGATCTCGACCTTCTCGCGCTCAGCAAGTGCCTGTGCCTTCGGTGTCGGACGTACATTGAAGCCGATGACGATAGCCTTTGAAGCTGCAGCAAGAGTGATATCGGATTCGATGATCGCACCAGCTGAAGCACGGAGTACATTGAGCCTGATCTCGCTTGTTGAAAGCTTCTCGAGAACACCCTGAAGAGCTTCGACAGAACCCTGAACATCACCCTTGATGATGACATTGAAGTCCGTAATCTGACCTTCCCTGATCTTCTCGTTGATATTCTCAAGGGTAATCTTATTGCCCTTGCTTCCCTCGGAGTTCCTCTCAAGTTCCTGGCGCTTTGCACCAACCATCCTTGCCTGCTTCTCATCCTCAGTGACCTGGAACGGATCGCCTGCTGACGGGATATCTGAAAGACCGATGATCTCGACAGGATCCGAAGGTCCTGCGCTCTTTATCCTGCGGCCCTTGTCATCGAACATAGCACGAACACGTCCCGGATAGATTCCGGCAACATAGTAATCGCCCTGATTGAGAGTACCCTTCTCGATGATGACAGTAGCGACGGTACCTCTTCCCTGGTCGATACGTGACTCAAGGATCTTTCCGACTGCGCGGCAGTGCGGATTGGCCCTGAGCTCAAGCATCTCAGCCTGGAGAAGAATCGTATCCAGAAGATCATCGATACCTTCCTTCCTCAGTGCGGAAATGCGGCAGTAAAGCGTCTGACCACCCCATTCCTCAGGAACGAGTCCGAGCTCTGAAAGCTGCTGCATTACGCGATCCGGGTTAGCATCCGGGAGATCTATCTTGTTGATAGCAACAATGATAGGTACTTTCGCTGCCTTCGCATGATCGATAGCTTCCTTCGTCTGAGGCATGACACCGTCATTAGCCGCGACAACGAGTACAACGATATCCGTAACCTGAGCACCACGGGCTCTCATCATTGAGAATGCTGCGTGACCCGGGGTATCGAGGAATACTACATCGCCTTTCTCAGGTACCGATACCTTATATGCACCGATGTGCTGTGTGATTCCACCGAACTCACCTTCAGCGACATGTGATGACCTGATGGCATCGAGGAGCTTCGTCTTACCATGGTCTACGTGACCCATGATAGTTACGATAGGAGCTCTCGGTTCCATATCCTCAGGCTTATCCTCTTCCTGTGCGATGATCGTCTCATCGTAAAGGGAGACAAGATGTACAGAGCAACCATACTCAGAAGCGATGATCTCAGCAGTCTCGTGATCGATCTGCTGGTTGATGGTGACCATCAGTCCCATGTTGAAGAGCTTCGAAATGATGTCTGAAGCCTTGAGATTCATCTTCTTCGCAAGATCTGCGACTGTGATGCTCTCCATTATATCGATAGACTTCGGAACAGCCTGAAGCTTCTGCTCTTCCCTCTTCTTCTTCTGGAACTGGAAATCGAGCTCTTCATCTTTCTGATAGCGATCGTAATCCTTCTTCCTAGAAGCATTCTGAGGCTTCTTTCCAGGTCCCTTCTGGTTGATCTCAGGACTGCCTGCACCAGGAGCCGGACGCTGGAATCCAGGGCGCTGGAAGCCCGGTCTCTGACCTGGCTTGAATGAGCCTCTATCTCCCTGCGGTGTATAGCTCTGGCCCGGACGAGGCATTCTCTGCCCGCCCTGACGTGGCTGTCCGTTAGCATTCTTCGGCTGGAATCTCTGTCTCTGGCCGTTTCTGCCGTATCCGCCTGCAGGCCTTCCGCCTACGATACCGGCAACCCTCGGCTTATGTGGAGCATCGGAAGATTCCTCGACCTTCTGTCCTGGAACAGGTGGAAGGTCAGCACTCTTGATGATGACCGGTCCGTTATGAAGAGGAGACATGATTCTCGAGTTCTGATGATGAACAGCGGTGTTCGTCATGAAGCTCTTTCCGGTAAGGACAGTTGTATCCTTTACCGCTTCCTTCTTCTCAGCACCTTTCTCTTCTGCCTTCTTCTTCGGTTCCGGGTTTATCGGGGGAAGCTTTGACTTGTCATATGAAATGATCTTAGGTCCAGAGACAATACGGCTCTCGGAAAGCGGACGCTCATCCTCTTTCTTCTGAACAGGTGCCTTCTTGTCTTCCTCTTTCTCCTTGACCTTCACGACAATCGTAGGCTTCTTTTTAAGGATGATGACCTTCTTCTCGACCTCAGCATCCCCGTCATGAGCCTCTGGCTTCTTTGCACTCTGAGGCTTTCTGATGACATTTACTTTGATTTTCTCGTCGTTCTTGTTCTCTTCAGACATATATTCCTTTATCACTCGAATTCAAACTCAGCACCGCAGTTCGGGCAGACTTCTGTTCCAGCAGGAAGCTCTGTATGGCAGATCGGGCATTCGAATACGCCACCCTCTTCCTCTTCTTCTTCGACTTCAACGCTATTTCTAACAGTTGCTATATCATTATCATCAAGGCCTTTATCCCTGAGCTCTTCATCAGTGTAATCAAAGAACTCCTGGATTGACCAGATGTCTACATCATGCAGCTTCCTGATAAGCTTCTCGTCAAGCCCGATGTCTGTAAGCGGTGTGTCATCAGGATCGATACCGATTTCGGAGTTAGTGAGAGCAGGTGCTTCCTCACCTTCTTCAACGCCTTCCTCATCCTCTGCTTTGAAGAGACTATCGACATTCCTGTAGATCTCCATAGTCTGCTCCATCTCATTGAACTGATCCTGTGTCTTTACCTCGATATTCCAGTCGCAGAGCATCTTCGCAAGCTTTACGTTCACACCGCTCTGTCCGATAGCGATACCGAGCTGGTTGTCATCAACGATTGCAACAACATGCTTTGTTGCAGGATCGATTGTTACAACACGTCTTACCTGAGCAGGAATGAGTGCATTCGCGATGAATACAAGAGGATCATCGGAGTATCTCACGACATCGATCTTCTCACCCTCACACTCAGTCATGACAGTCTGGATTCTTGTACCAGCCTTACCGACTGTGGAACCTACTGGATCGATATCAGTCTTTCTTGTATCTACAGCGACCTTCGTCCTGATACCGGCATGTCTTGCGATAGCCTTGATCTCTACATCACCGGAGGAAATCTCAGGAACCTCGTTCTCGATAAGAGCCTTTACGAATTCTTTTGAAGCACGGGAAAGGAGAATCCTTACACCACCTTTCTTCTGCTGTTTGCCGCGCATTGCATCGCGACCTCTGTTCTCCTCGCCTCTGTCGACCTTCTCAACGAAGAACTTGAGCTTTTCCTGAATCTCATAGCTCTCCCTTGGCGACTGTCCACGGACAGGGAAGATCGCATCTGTCTCCTCAAGGTTGAGGTTAACAAGGAAATCACCATTCCTGAGGGACTTCTTGATCTCTCCGATGACGAGCTTTCCTTCCATAGCCTTGGCATCGACATATACGCGGTCTGTATTGTATTCCTTAACAACCTGCTGTGAGCGCTGCTTGGCAGACTGGACAGCTGAATACTCGAAGCTCTTCGGATCGAGAGGAATCTCAAGTGAGTCACCAACCTCTACGCCATCAGCAAGAGTCTCAGCCTCATCGAGAGGAATCTGCCTTACCCTGTCATACCAGTTCTCTTCCTCGACAACTTCCTTAACCGAGTAGATCTCCACCATCCTGTTCTCTTCTCCCCTCTGGTTAGGGAAGAATCTGACAACGGCATTCTCATCTGTACCGAACTTTCTCTTATATGCGCTGACGAGCATATCACGGACGAGGGAGAGAACCTTCTCCTCATCCATATGTCTTTCGGTAATCATCGAACTGATTTCTTCTGTCAAGTCAAGCATTATTTGCCTCCCATCTGTATTCCAGCTTTGCCTTTGCTATATCGCTGTATGGAAGGGAGATGGACTCTCCCTTCTCGTTACCGTCCTCTATGAAATAATCGGAAAGGATAACGGAATTCTCACCGGCCTTCTCGATCTTTCCGACAACATACTGAGACCGTGAAACACTGTATGCCCTAACAAGCTTACCTTCGAATACGCTGAATTCGAGAACATCCTTGAAAGCCCTCTGAAGACCAGGTGATGAAACCTCAAGCTGAAGATCCCTGTCCGAATAGATAACCGAATAACGCGGATAGATGATATTGTAGATCTCCGCAAGATCATCGGTTGTTATCTCTCCATCCTTCCTCGCTACGATGACGCGCATCGAATGATTACCCTGATGGATACTATCAGTGACCTCAACAGTCTCAAGACCGAGCTCCTTAACGAAGCTGTCCACTTCCTTGAATAAAGATGAATCTCTTCCGTCTTCTGTCAGCATATTCCTCCATTTCATGAATAAAGGGACCCTTAGCCGGTCCCTTTAAATCACTTTAAATGAAACTGATTATTCTTTAACGATTATCTCGGAAAGTGTCAAGCCATCAGTCTTTAATAAGATGCACATCCATCTGATTGAAAGGCATATCGAGACCATTGGCCCTGAGAGTATTCAGCACATCAGCATTGAAGCGCCAGTATACCGGCCAGTAATCAGCAGGTCTATTTAAACTACCAAAACCATAAATTATACAAAAAGCCTGATCTCATTGATGAATCCACTCATCCGGGCATCAGGCTTTGTGTTTTAATTCATTGCAGTATCACATCATATCTGAGAAGACATATGCGACATCAAGAGCTGTATCCATGAGAGCTTTGAGGTTTATATCCTCAGCTTCCTTCTCATCGATATAAAGCACTGGCTTCAATGCCATCGATGCCATGCGCATCGTATCGATTCCTTCTGCAGAATCTGCAGTAAGTGCGAAAGCGACTGCATCGAGGATATCAAGCGCTTTTATCTCCTCAAGCGAAAAGATTACAGTTTCAGGTGATGTTGCATCGATACCAGCTTCCTGCAGTTCCGGTATATCCAGAAGCATATATGCTGTCATATACCTCAGCTCATCAAAGTCATAGCCCATGTAGCTCAGCCACTGACCTACTTTGTCATACTCGAAGAAGATTCTTATTCCTGCACTGCTGTTACTGTACGATGAGTCACCATTGAAGAGGAAATCATCTGTTCTGACAGAGAGATAGAGAAGCGATTCATCCGAAAGGTTGATGGAAACTGTCACCTTTCCATCAAGCGTTATGCTCTCGGTTCTCGCTCCGATTGAATAGAGCATTTTGAAATCATCATATTCAACAGTAATTGAGCCTTCGAGAGATGACATTGATGACATATCCGGTGTGATTATCACAGTGCCGTCAGTTCCGATGGCCCCGGCATCCTCAAGGGAAAGGCCTATCATTCCTGCATCGATAAGAGCTTTTGAGCTTGTGAAGATCTTATCGGAAAGAAGCTTTTCGATAGTAATGTCCTTTCTTTCAAGCTCAGCTGTTGCTATAAGGCCTGTTATCGTGTCGTGATTGAGGAAATCGGCATCTATCGATTCACTTTCCATCGAACCGGAATATGAAGCTGTCGGAGATAGAAGTCCGAATAATACAACAGGATCGGATGCATGGATGGATAATACCATCATCAGCATCGCCAGAATCGTGATAAGCTTTTTCATGCTGTGATTATATCACATCTTTTCACAGCAGCTTATTTCTTATCTCAGATATGAACATCAGAGCCTCAAGAGGCGTCGAGGAATCGGTATCGAAAGAGAGTATCTCATCCCTTATCTCATCCATGAGGCTTTCTTCCTTCTCCTCGGAGCTGTCGATGAAGAGATCACCCTGGGAGGTATCGAAGGAGTAATCTGCGAAATGCTTTTTCTGGAATGATGATGCTTCCTTGATGACATTTCTCGGAATGCCCGCAAGCTTCGCGACATGTATACCATAAGAAGATGCCGCAACTCCGGGCTCTGCTTTCCTGAGAAAGGTTATCGAGCTCTTCTCCTCTCTTACAGACATGTGCAGAAGCTGTATGCCAGTGCTGTCGAGCATCGTAAGCTCATGATAATGTGTCGCGAAGAGGGTTATCGAATGAAGCTCTTTGAGATACTCCATCACGGCATATGCGATCGACATGCCGTCCTGTGTGGATGTACCACGTCCTATCTCATCCATGATGACAAGGGACTTCTCTGTCGCTCCGCGTAGTATTGCCGCAGTCTCGCTCATCTCGACAAGGAATGTCGATTCTCCACGTGCAAGATTGTCGCTTGCTCCGACTCTGCAGTAGATCTTGTCTATAAGCGGTATCACGGCCTTGGCTGCTGGTACGAATGAACCCATATGCGCAAGGAGTGCTATGATCGCTATTTCCCTGAGATATGTGCTCTTACCAGCCATGTTAGGGCCTGTTATGAGGGCAAAGCGCGATGACGCTGAGGAGAATGAATTTGCTGTATACTCGCTTCTTCCTGTATATGCCTCAACGACGGGATGACGGCCATCGATGATATCGATATCGCCATTTTCAATGATCTCCGGACGCACATAGCCGCATTCGAATGCCAGATATGCCAGCGAAGAGTAGTAATCGAGAAGGGATATGATTCTTCCCATCATCTCGATTTCACGATTGATGCGCTCAGCCCTGTCAAGGAATTCGGAGAAGACTTCCCTCTCCCTCTGGTATGCTCTGTCCTTAGACTCCGCGAGCTTTGCTTTTATCTCCTCCAGCTCCTTCGTCGTGTACCGTTCGCCATTCACAAGCGTCTGACGTCGGATGAAAGTCTCAGGAACCTTGTCAATCTGTCCTTTGGATACCTCGAAGTATGCGCCGATTATCCTGTTATCGCCGGTCTTAAGATTCTGTATTCCCGTCTCTTCCTTGATTCGGTTCATGTATGAGGAGAGGATATCCTCACCCTTCCCCTGATAATCCCTCGCCTCATCAAGCTCCGGATCGAAGCCGGAGAGTATTATAGTTCCCTCATTCTGTATGTTCGTGCAGTCGCGGTTTATTGCGTTAATCGTATCGGACGCGAATGAGATTATCGTGTCGAAGCTTGAGGAGAAATCCTCAGCCATGCCAAGGTATTCATTTCTCTCAGATACCAGCGAGAAGAACGAGACCGATGTATCTGCAATCGCAAGAAGATCACGGGGGGTGAGCTTCTTCATCGACGCTTTAGAGGCAAGACGCTCAAGATCCGATGCAGCTGACAGGAGTTCCCTCACTCTTCTCATCTCATTCTGATCTGAGAAGAAGAACGAAACCCAATCAAGTCTCTTCTCTATCTTCGCCTTATCCTGGAGAGGATGGAGAATAGCATCTTTTAGGAATCTTCCGCCGGATACTGTCTTCGTCCTGTTAATGGCATTGAAAAGAGAGCCCTCTTTCCTTCCATCAGCAAGCGATGAGACAAGCTCAAGGTTCCTCACAGCAGCTGAGTTGAGGAAGAGATATGTCTCATCCTCCACCTTCTCTATAGTCCTCAGCTGTGGAAGCTCCGTTTTTATATTATCCCCGATATACTTCAGAAGCGCGCCGATTGACGTGAGTATCGGATCCTTCTCTCCGATTCCAGAAAGGGACAAGGAAGATGCAGGAAACTGTTTCTCCGCTTCTCTTAGTCCTTCCTTCAGGGAGAAATACCAGGAAGGAAGCTTTGTCACCATCGCACCGGATCTGTCGAGTACAGCTCTGAGGCCTTTCTCAGTGAAGTAGACATCATCTGATACGACAATCTCCTTCGGAGAAACAGATGAAAGAAGTGACTCAAGTGTCGAATAATCCTTCTCCAGAGGTAATGTCCTTACAAGGAATTCTCCTGTTGTAATATCGGCCCAGGCGGCATAAAGGCCTTTCCTGTCCTCATGTACGGCCATCACATATGAAGCTGAAAGGGAATCAAGATACTCCTCGTCCACAACAGTCGCGGGGGTGTAGATTTCAGTGACGCTTCTCTTAGCGAGCTCCCTGGGGTTATCTGAAAGGGAGAGCTGTTCGCATATCGCGACCTTGCGTCCTGCATCGAGGAGGCGCTTGAGGTAATTCTTTGCCGCATGATATGGAATACCGCACATAGGCATCTTCGCCCTGTGTGTAAGCGTGAGGTTGAGAAGCTTCGACACATCCTCAGCGTCGGAGCCGAACATCTCATAGAAGTCACCTAAACGGAAGAAAAGCACCATATCCTGATGCTTTTCCTTTATATCCATATACTGACGCATCATCGGCGTCAGTGTTTCCTTTTCAGCCATATATCAATAATAAGATGTAGTGATGGCAAGTACAAGCTTAAGACCTGTCTGTCCGATACCTGTCTGTACCCACTGGAATCCAGAAGCTCTCTTGTATGTCCAGTTCTCAACAAGATAGAGACCGAGAGGGAATCCAGGAATCTGCATCTTGAGACCTATGCCAGCTGCGAAATACCAGTCGATATTCCCGAAATCGGAAAGATCGGAGAGGGTGCGCGTGACACCTGTTGCCGAGCCGAACGCCTCAACAGCGAGCATCTGGTATACAAGCGGATACGTGAGGTCAATCTGGTTATGCCACATGAACGCTTTGTTGTAGATGACATCGAAGCCACGTCCGATGTTCATTCCATCCATGTAGAGCATCTCGTATCTCGTAGCTCCTTCCCTCGGGTTATACCAGCCCCACTCTCCATCATTCTTCCAGTACTGGTCGAACATGAACGAGACGGATGATGAGAATGAGAGCACGAGGCTTATAGGCTGCTCATCTTCGTTCATGTATGTATAGAGCGAATGATATGCAGCTCCGGAAAGGGTGAGCTTGTTGTAGTTCGAAAGACCTCCGAGGATACCGCCCGCGTACGTCCAGGATGCGGAGAGGATATAGCCTCTTGTAGTGTTCTGTCTGAGGTCACGTCCATCCCATGTGACGGAGAGCGTGAGCCTGTTGGAGAACTTCCATCCCTGATGATACTTGTATATGAGCTCCTCATACGGAGTATAGCGCTGATCATCATAGACAGCTTGGTTAATACCCAGCGATATGCCAGCAGAGAGGGTGAGATTACCTGGATCGAATGTGAATGTATAACCTGTGGTATATCCAAGTGCGATCCTGTAGTAATCATATTTCATGAGATATGCGTCCGCAGGATAGAGCGGATTGTCAGAAGCATACCACTCGGAAGCAGAGTTATAACCTAATGGATATGTCTGATGATTCTCATCATAGCCGTCATACATCTCTGATCCGGTTCCAAGCTGGAGCGTATCATCCCTGGCGCTTCTCTCTACGGAGAGGGAGACTGAATTTGACCATCTCTTATCCCCCACCCAATCATCAGAAAGTGATATAGATACAGACTGTGTATCGGGAGAAAGAGTCGTGGCGATAGCCAGATCCCTGGCAGTTCCCGCGAGATTTCTGTCAGCCCACTGAAGAAATCCCGAGATGGGAAACCCATCGACAGTACCGCCGAATGTAGCTCCGAACTGAAGCTCCATCTGGTTTCCTTCCTCCACGGTGAACTCGATGATTACACCATTCTCGGTGTTTCCATAGAGAAGATCAGCCTTGACCGTTGCAAGGAGACCAGTGTTCATCATGTTCTGCTGGCTTCTGATAAGAGCAGAGCGTGAGAATACATCGCCGACTTTCATCGTGAGCTCTCTCTCGAGTACATAAGGCTTCGTCTTCGTCAGTCCGTTGATTATTATCGCCTCAACAACTGACTGAGGACCTTCGGTAATCGAGATATCGTAATCGATGACATGAGTTTCACTGTGTCGTGTCTCATTCATCGCGATATATGCCCTGATGTATCCATTGTCGTAATAAAGCGAGTTCAGCGCCTCCTGCTGCATCAGGATTTCCGTGGCGTCATACGGATCTCCCGGCTCTATGGAGATAAGGGACTGGATTGATTCATCGCTGAATACCTCATTACCGCTGAATGAGATATCTCCAATAAGCCATCTGTCGCCTTCCTCGATCGTGTATATGATGTTGACGTATTTTACGTTCTCATCCTCTTCCTCTGTAGGAACTACCTCGATATTCACGACAGCTGCATCCGGATAGCCTTCCGTTCCGTAAAGCATGACGATTGCATCACGGTCAGTGTCGAGATTGGACATGACGAGGTTTCCGGAACTGAAGAAGGATTTCTTCTTCTGTGTGAGAACGGAGTTTATCTCCTTAGCACTCAGTCCGTTGATGCCCTCGTAAAGGATATCGCGGACCTTGTACTGCTTGCCTTCGGAGACAGTGAAGAGAATCTGAACTGTGTTGTCTTCCTCATTCTCCGTATACGAGACATCTACTGTGGCATCCCTATAACCACGGGAGAGATAGTAATCGAGCACGAGCGAACGGTTTGCATTCAGGCTTCCAGGAGTAAAGAAGTCATGAACGGCAAAACCCTGAGCCCTGACAAGAGGCCTCTCGCCTATCCTGTTCTCGCCTTCGACAGTCACTGAGGATATCATCGGATTTTCCTGTATGTCGAAACGGATGATGAGATTTCCTGTCTCTCCGTCACGGAGCGCTTCCGCGGAAGCATAGCTCAGCCAGTCCTGAGCGTAAAGAACGCTCATCATCTCGGAGAACTCCGCATCTGAATACGGTTCGCCGAGATATGGCTGAAGAAGACGGTCGATGGTGATCTCCTTGACGTTTCTCAGTCCTGTATATCTGAAGGCTGTCATTGGCATCCCATCCCACCATACGCCGCTATCGTCAGCTGAATATACTGCTGACGAGAAAATCATGGCGAGTATGAGGATGAGAAGCAGCACTCTGCTCTTTATCATTCGTTAAACTCCTTGTTCGATACTATCAGAATGCCGGATTTCCATCTACATGGAATGAGAGGATAATCCTCTTTATGAATTCCCATTTCAGAGAAACTACACCTATTCTACACGATTCACCATACAATTCGCTTGGAAACACCGAAACCGAATGAGTCCATGACATCATAAAGCGTCAGGTTCACAGGCTGTATGAAGAATGTGAAGACTGCGAGAGGGTTATCCCATTCAAGCGATATCTCGATATCGAGATTGAGGTCATCGGCAAGGAATGTATGGCTTCTCTCAGTCTGATCAGGGTTAGCGGCAAGATGTATCATACCCTCCAGGTAAAGCTCTGGAGAGAGGTATTTTCCAAGATAGAGCGTCGTTCCATTAAGATACCTCGCCATCGGAGAGAGGGCATCGGTGCTTATGTTCGATGAAGCGTATGCAACTGTGTCGAAGATGAGGTTCTCAAGGATGTTGGAATGCAGCGAGAACGTATCGAGCGAGAGCGAGTTCCTTATCGCGGATTCAAGCGTGGTGTTACTGCTTCTGGTGTTCACGATACCAAGACGCGTGAGGATATCCATGGATGCCGTGACAAGCGATACCATCGACGACACTGAAAGATCGCCATACACGCTTGTCGGGAGTATGGACTGTCCGAGTATCTGCATGATCTCGCTGATAGGTTTCGACGGTGAGCTTTCGAAGGACGGGCTAATGTTATCCAGTGTCGCATTGCGGAGGATGAGGTAGATATCGACATCATTGCCATCGGAATCGAAGTCACGGAGACGCGCGCGGAGATTTATAACAGGATCGAATCCACCCTGGCTCATCAATCCGGATCTGAATCCGATATTTCCCTCTGTGATATAGAAATTCTTCTGGAAGTAGAAGAACTCACCCGATCTGATATCAAGCGAACCTGTTATGTCCATATCGCCATTGCGTTCCACGACGACACGGAGCCTCTGATTCTCCGCGACATCTGCACGAAGAATAGGATCCGCGCCGAGCGGGAAGAGGAATCTTGCATTCTCTGTAAGGAGAATCGAGATATCAGCAGTTGTCTCACCTGTTGCTTCGAGCATCCACTCAGGCATCGGCTCCATTCCTATCGAAAGCGTGACATTGGACGCCTTTACATCGCCTGTGAGATCTACAACACCCTCTGTATGAGAGCCTACATATACATGACCTGTGACATCAGCCCAGAGATCGGTGTTGCTTGATGCCATCGGAAGTCTTATGCCGACCCAGTTTCCATCCTCAACATATACATTGACATCCCAGCTGAGCATCGAGAGCGATTCACCGAGAGGGATATCGAGGGTAACGCGTGCAGGAGTCCTTGAAAGATCATCAAGGGAGATAACCGTGCAGTCATCAATCAAGGATGAGAATGTGTTGTCCCAGATGACGAAGTACGGATTATGAAGCACTACCCTCTGGTTCGGCAGCCAGAATACATCGAACGCAACCTCCTCAGCTTCAAGATAACCGAAGAGATTCCAGTTCATTCCGTCGTTAATCGCGTAGATCTCACCGCTTGCCGGAGCTGGATCGTAGAATACGATAGAAGGATCGAGCGAAAGATCTGCAATCGAGATCTCGAACTGATCTATATCGAAATGAAGCGATGTATCATGGTCTCCTCCGATGCTTCCATCGACAGAGAATGCCGCAATCGGGGAAAGATCGATACTGAGATCGAATATTCCGCTCGATATATCAGCCATTCCTGACACGAGGCTTCCGGAGAAGTCGAGGACTGAGCCATCATAGATCACATCAAGATCCCTTCTGCCCGTCACAAGTCTTCCATCAATATCAAGGGTATCCATGACAAGGGATGCGGAAACACCTCTGAACTTGTCGTCAATCATCTTCCGGGCAGCTTCATACAGGTTCTCCCCGCTCGGAAGATCCGCGGATAGCATGAATGATGAATGCACTGGATAATTCCTGTCAGGCTTCTCGATAAGGTAATCAATCGTGAAGGATGATGTGTATCTGCCGCTATCGGCTGAATATGATACCTCCGGGCTGATCACAGAGAGATTTCCGCCGACATATGAGAGATTTCTCACCTCTATAACACTGCTGTCGATATAGAGGAAAGCTGAGAGCGACTGCGGCCTGTTGATCATATCGGTGCTGTATGCGTTTATGTCACCGGAGAATGAGAGCGTTTCCCATGTACCTGCGCGGGCTGAGAGGTTCACATCTGAGACAAGACCTTCAAGACCGACTCTTCCGAGGTTGAATGAATCCATCCTCAGTATTCCGGAGAACATGCCGTCATCCATCCTGATGACGCTTATCATCATGTGCTCATCACCTGCATCGTCGCCAAGATATACAGCGAGTGACGGTTTCTTGAAATTGATGTTCATCGCTCCGGAGAGATCAGGATAACCCGGTCCTCTGAAGGTAATCTCATTGAAATCGATTCCGTCATTCCATCCGTGGAATGAGAATATGAGCTCAGGAGATTCCGGCAGCCCCCTTATATTGCTTACGAGGAAGTCCTCAGAGTCGATTGTGAATTCCTGTCTGCTGAAACTGAAGAGGAATGATATATCTCCATTGATCGTGCACGGTTCACCCCCCTCTTCGGAGAATACAGGAAGCGTGAAGTCATCTGCCTCGATCGAAGCTTCAATCTCCTCGCCGAATGAACCCGATATATGGAGCATCTCGTTATCAAGGGAGAGCGTATTGTCATGGAAATCAACAGTGATGGCGAACGGATAGTAATATCCGCCGCTGTTCAGGGTTGCGGCAGAGGAAATAAGGCCGCTCTCGCTCCAGTTCACATAGCCCCGGAGCCAGCTGTTATCAAAGCGAGGAATCTCTGCGGAGAATGCATACTCTGTATCATCAGTGAGCGTGAGCGTACCGACAAAGAGCTCGCGACCCGTCTCCGTTGCCGAGATGACGAACCTGCCCTCTGGAAGAAGTGTTCTGTATGAAATCCTTCCGTCATATGATGCTCTGACGAAATCAGTGGTGAGTGCAAGCGATGATATCGAGAGATGATCTTCAGTAGCATTACCATTGAGCGAGGCTGCGATGGAGAACGGTATTCCCCTGAAGAGCATATCAGATAAAGTGAATGCAAATGCCGCCGGTCCCGTCATATTCTCATCGAGGTGAAGGCTTACAGATCCCGTGAGTCTTGTATCGGTACCGATGTAATTCGTTATCACTGGAAGATATTCTTCCGCAAATGGCCTGAATGGATAAATAGGCAGCTCCGATGCGAGAAGATCTACAGAGAGCCTGTTCCTGTAGGATGCGCGTATTCTCAGATAGTCTCCGAATGAACCGACAGCAGAGAATCCTTCTCCGTCATACGAGAGCGACAGGAGTGCCTCATCCTCGATTGATGGAAGATGTATTCCGGTAATTGCTATGTCGGCAAAGGATACATCGCTTCCAGTACCACCTGCATCAATCTCGAACGATCCTGAAGTACCGTTCATCGCTGAATCCTCCCCTCTCAGGAAGAGATCGCCATCAGCATCCAGCGACCAGTTGTCTGCAAGCGAAGCGATGAAGTGGAGATTCTCGCCTTCAAGAGTGAGAACGGAATCGAAGCGGCTGAGAACTTCAGATGAAACAGAAGGTATCGTTATGTCGACGTTCCTTGAAGGAATATCGAGAAGTATGTTTATCCTGCCTCCGGAAAGAAGCCTCGAAACAGAATCCTCAGCGCGTACTGATGAGAGGATGATGGAAAGTTCATCTTTGCTGCCGACTGCATCGATTTCACCTGCATACACGGAGTATTCACCATATCCGAGCGAAAGCGATGTAAGGACAGTCTCGATTCTCTCATCAGCAAGCGAAACTGATGACGATGAGAGCAAGAACTCAGCATCCTCATATTTTCCACTGGCTGATGAGAACGATGCGGCAAGGCTTCCATCGCTGAACACAAGAGCAGGACGTGACAGGGTTAAATCAAATGAATCATTTCCGGCTTCTAAGGAATCGAGGGAAACGGAGACGCTGACTGAATCGCCTATAGCAGCGCTGAGGAGGGTGTTATCAAGGCGTGCAGAGAACTCACCATCGGAGAAGATAACCTCGTCGATAACGGCATCCAGTCCGATTGTTCTCTCATCGCCGTCGAGATAGAGAAAGAGATCTGCACTCTCAGTGAGGTTTGTTCCTGAATATGAGATGACGGTATCTGCAAGTTCCAGGGATATCGAGTATGGCTCAAGGAAGGATGGGAATTCAAATGAGGTAGAAGTACCGGAACTCCCTCCTCCGCCTCCTTCGATATCAGGAATCATGATTCTTGCATTGCTTCCCTCAACAGAGAGGCTCCCATTTCCAAGAACCGCGTACCTGATCAGGCTGAAAAACCCCATTTTCACAGTCACTTGATCAATTGTAAGAACCTCTTCACCTTCGAGAGATATATCAAGACCGTTTATGAACACGCCATCCCGGAGATTCCTGTCTATCGAGTCAAATGAGACGGAAACAGGACCGGGAGCAGACGAAAGCTTATCCATTATGATATCTGCGACGATCAGCGTCGGGGATGTCATACCGATTGAGAATACAGCAACAAGCGCAACTCCTGCGAAGAGAAGAAGGACAGATATTGATATTGCGATTACGGAGAATGGCGAATGGTATTTCATCTATCCTGTGTCCTGTACTATACTCGTTCTTTAGGATAGCACATTCAGCTACTCTCGGAAAATGGAGGTTTTATGAGCATACTCAGATCATTCATCGTATTCGAAGGCCTCGACGGAGCCGGAACGACAACGCAGATAAAGAACCTTGCGCGTTATTATGAGTTCAACAGAAGGCCATATTACATAACAAATGAGCCGACATCGAATCCGATAGGACTTCTGATCAGGGATGTGCTACAGAAGAAGGTTGTCACCACTCCGGAAGCGCTTGCCCTACTCTATGCCTCCGACAGGCATGACCATCTCTACAATCCTTCATACGGTATCGAGAGGATAACAGAGGAAGGAAGAGTCGTGATGTCCGACAGATACTTCTACTCATCCATCGCATACCAGAGCGTACAGTGCAATCCAGATTTCGTAAGAACGATAAATTCAGCCTTCCCATCACCTGAATTCATCATATTCGTCGACACTCCTGTCGAGGAATGCATGAACAGAATCGAGAAAAGAGGCGGTGTGAAGGAGCTTTTCGACAGAGCTGAGTACCTTACCTCAGTCCGCAACAATTATCTCAGGGAATTCGAGAATCTCCCAGAAGGCGTCAACCTGCTCGTCGTCGATGGCTCAAAGCCGATTGACACCGTCGAGATGGAGATAAGGAAATACCTCTCTTCCTTCAGCCTCTGATGAACACGGCATCGCCGTAGCTGAAGAAATGATAACGCTCTTTTATCGCATGCTCGTACGCAGAGAGTATATGCTCTCTTCCCGCGAGTGCTGATACAAGCATCAGAAGCGTTGACTCCGGTGTGTGGAAATTCGTCAGAAGATCATCGATGAAGCGGAAGCTGTATCCAGGATGGATGAAGATATCGGTATTGCCGTAAAGCTTTGACAGACGCCCGTTCTCATCAGCAGCGCTCTCAAGAGTCCTTACAGACGTGGTGCCGATGGCGACAATCCTCTTCCCGCTGCTTTTTGCCCTGTTGAGCGCATCCGCAGTCTCATCTGTAATCTCATAATGCTCAGTGTGCATATGATGATCCTCGATGTTCTCCGTACGCACAGGAAGGAATGTACCCGCTCCGACATGAAGCGTGACCTCATAGATCGGAATACCCATCGACTTCACCTTCTCCATCAGAGGAACGGTGAAATGAAGGCCGGCTGTCGGAGATGCGACAGAGCCTATGTTCTTTGCATATACAGTCTGGTATCTAGATTCATCGTTCCAGTTGTCATCCCTCTTGATATAAGGCGGAAGCGGAACATGGCCGCACTCTGAGAAGAAGCTTTCATCAACTACCCTGTCGAGTCTTACTGATCTCGTTCCGTCAGGATTCTCCCTTTCTATGACACCTGTTATATCGCTTTTGGTGCCATCCTTGAGAAGAAATACATAACCTTTACCTTTTCTCTGCTTCTTCGTCTTCGTGACCATGCATTTCCATGTTCCATCCTCCTCCATTCCGAGAAAGAGGAACTCAACGATACCACCTGTTTCAGATTCTCCGTAAACACGCGCTTTCCTGACCTTCGAGTTATTAACAACGATAACAGAATCGGGATGTATGAGAGAGGGGAAATCGGCCATCATATGATCTTCATATGCGCCTGTAAGCTTATCGATGAGAAGAAGACGATCCTCGCCTCTTCTCTCTGAAGGCTCCTGGGCGATCAGTTCCTCAGGCAGATCAAAATAGTAATCCTTGGTCAGCATCTCCTGTTCTCCTTCTCTTCAGCAGTTCATAAGCCTTATCTGTGACACAGCGGCCCCGCTGGGTACGCTTGAGATATCCCTGCTGAATGAGATACGGCTCATAATAATCCTCAAGGCTCTCAACAGCCTCACCCACGGAAATCGAGAGCGTATCGGCTCCGACAGGACCTCCATTATAGAAATCGATGATTGTCTTGAGTATCTGTCTATCCATCTTCTCAAGGCCGTTCTCATCTATTCCAAGCCTAGTAAGGCCTTCCCTCACGATATCACCGGTAATCGTTCCATCCCCTAATACCGCCGCGAAATCACGAAGCCTCCTCAGAAGTCTGTTCGCAATACGTGGAGTTCCCCTCGAACAGCGTGCAAGAGCGGCAACGGCATCGTCTGTGATGCTTGTATTCAGGATACGCGCCGAGCGTGAGATGATGGTCATGAGCTCCTCAGGACTATAAAGATCGATATGTATGTTGATTCCGAATCTCGATGCAAGCGGAGATGATACAGAACCTGCTTTCGTTGTCGCACCAATTAGCGTGAAGCGCGGAAGAGGAACTCTCATCGTTCTTGCCGCTGGTCCCTGCCCGATGACCCAGTCAATCTCGAAATCCTCCATCGCTATGTAAAGCATCTCCTCAAGAGCAGGCTTCAGACGATGGATCTCATCGATGAAGAAAACGGAGTTCTCAGAGACATTCGTCAGGATTCCAGCAAGATCCTTCGGCTTATCGAGAGCCGGAGCTGATGTCATTCTTATCTCGCTATGCATCTCGTTCGCGATAATCGATGCAAGCGTCGTCTTTCCAAGTCCTGGTGGGCCGACAATGAATGTGTGATCGAGCGCGTCTCCTCTGTTCTTTGCAGCTTTGATGAAAACAGAGAGGTTATCCTTTATCGACTGCTGTCCCTGGAAATCGGTAAGATAGCGTGGACGGAGAATATTCTCCTGCCTGTCCTCTTCCTGGAATGCCGCATCGACGGGTCTGGAAACGGCAGTCTCCTCTATTTTCATATCCTCGCTTTTATCCTGTATCATTTGGAAAGCCTCTTAAGCATTATCGAGAAGATGACAGGCTCAAGCGTGCGGTAATCACTGCTTCTGAGCTTCTCCTCGTTCTCTTTTATCACCTCTGACAGAGTCCTAACGACGATTCTCCTGTCATGTCCCATCGCGGCAAAAGAATCTATCATATCCCTGTATTCCTGAAGAGGTACCATCCCATCGGAGGTTTCAGCACTACCTGTCTCCTCCTCTTCGAGAACAAGGACATTCTTGAGCTGGAGAATGAGCTTCTGCGCCGTCTTCTGTCCGACACCGGGAACCTTTGCAAGTGTTTTCACATCCTGGGCATCGAGAGCCTTGATAAGAGCTGCGACAGTGATTCCTGAAAGAATCCTCAGTGCCTGACGCGCACCTATTCCTGGTACTGTCTGGAGCTGCTCGAAGCAGAATCTCTCCTCCTCGGAATAGAATCCGAAGAGAGTCATCGCATCCTCCCTGTGCTGAAGGTATGCAAATACCCTTATATTCTCCCTCTCCTCCTGGGGAATCGCGGAAATACGCTCAGAGGTATTCCTCGTGACCTCCAGGCGATATTCCACCCCTCCCGGAGTAAGGATGGTTATGTAGTCCGGACGTATCTCTACAGGTCGTCCATGAATTGCGTTGATCATAGCCCTATCTTATCTTTCAGTGACAATGAGGAGCAATAGCATATGCAGTCTGCAAGGGCGTCGGCTGCATGATCGGGGCGAGGTATCGACTTGAGCTTCAGAATGACCTTCACCATCTCCTGAACCTGGAATTTATCGGCCCTGCCCATTCCGGTGACAGCGGTCTTGATCTGAAGCGGTGAAAAGAGATGAACAGGAATACCGAGCTCTGAGAAACGATACAGGGCAGCCCCGATTACCTTTGCAACCGGTATTGCAGATGAGATGTTCTTCGTGAAGAAGATATCCTCCATCGATACAACGGAGGCATTGTATTTAAGAGCAAGCTCTCCCAGATCCTGCCCGATAGTATAGATGCGTTTCTGAAGATCCTCACCTGCAGGGGTCGTGACTATACCGAAAGAAACAGGCCGGTAATGCTGCCCATCGAATTCGACAACACCCCAGCCTGTATCTGCAAGTCCCGGATCTATACCGAGGACAATCACTCTTCTTCCTGGAAATCGTCCGGAAGCTCAAGGTTGGTTGAAACCTGCTGAACATCATCGAGATCCTCAAGTCTGTTGACGATGTTCATGACCTTGTTAGCCTTCTCGTTATCGAGCTTGACCATCTGATCAGCGACACGGGAAATATCAGCGCTATCCTGCTCGAAGCCTGCAGCCTGCATTGCCTCAAGAACCTGAGCGAAATCTGCAGGGCTTGTTGTGACCTCAATCACTCCATCCTCTGAAGATACATCCTCAGCGCCATTCTCAAGAGCAGCCTCAAGGATCTGGTCCTCTGTATACTTCTCACCATCATATGTGATGACACCCTTTGTCTGGAACATGTAGCTTACGCAGCCAGTTGCACCAAGTGAACCACCGAGCTTTGTAAGAGTAGATCTTACGTCCGCAGCTGTTCTGTTCTTGTTATCAGTAAGAGTATCGATGATGATAGCAACACCACCTGGTGCGTATCCCTCGTATGTCAGCTCATAGAAAGTTGCGTTTCCAAGCTCTCCGCTTCCCTTCTTGATAGCACGATCGATGTTATCCTTAGGCATGTTCTCTGCTTTTGCCTTGAGGATTGCAGTTCTGAGTCTTGCATTTCCCTCAGGATCTGCGCCGCTCTTTGCTGCTACTGTGATTTCCTTGATAAGCTTTGTGAATTTCTGACCGCGCTTTGCGTCAGCGATTCCCTTCTTGTGCTTTATTGTTGCCCATTTGCTATGGCCAGACATAAATACCTCTCACTATATAGAATATATCTGTTGAATCCCGAAACAAATTACCACAAGGGCATCCTTGCTGTCAACAATTGCTTATACCGCATATCACGGTACAAAATCAATTGTCTTGAGTGCAAAGATATATTTTCCCGACTATATTCCCGCTACAAGGTGCAGAATCACCCAGTCAAGCATCATGAATCCCTTCTCTGTAAGGGCAAAATGCTCATTGTCATCGATATAGAATTCCTCATTCATCGTCTTCACTGCATCCCCATACCGGAAATCGAATGAATGTGAGAACCTCTTTCCGAATTCATTCTTGTCTATTCCGTCAGATGTGCGGAGGGAGACGAGCATGAACTCCTCCTCACTCTCCTCCTTGCTCAGCCTTGAGCATGTCATCACAGGGCGCTTCAGGTACTCATCCACAGTCTCGGAATCCCTCATTGAGATAATCCTCTCATAGCCCACGCTGCTCTCAGCTCCCGGCCCGAATCCGACATACTGCCCGAGGTGCCAGTAAACCTCGTTATGGCGGCATCTCGCCCCTTTCTTCGCGAAGTTCGACACCTCATAATGCTCGTAGCCAAGGCTTCTCAGCTTCTCCCAGCCCTTTTCCAGGAAGTCAGCCTCAGTATCGCTGTCGAGAGGTTTTATACGCTTCACAAGCGGGGTGTTCTCCTCGAATGTGAGACAGTAGAAGGAAATATGCCCGGGATTGTATGAAGCAATCTCCTCTATATCAGAAAGCGTATCTTCAGGTGATGTACCGGGAATTGCCGTGATTATATCAGCATTCCATCTGTACGGAGATGATGAGAGAAGAGACAATGCCCTGAGATTATTCTCCCTGTCAGAATTTCTTCCGAGAATCCTCAACGACTTGTCGCTCATGCTCTGTATCCCGATCGATATGCGGGTTATGAGATTACCGAGAGAGAGGATGCTCTCATCAAGATTCTCGGGGTTTATCTCAATCGTCGTCTCTTCGGCCATGCCGTTTTCCGAAGCTTTGAGGAGAATGCGGCGAAGATTCTCCACGCCCAGTATTCCCGGATTTCCTCCACCTATGAATATCGTCTTATAAGCTTTCTTATAATCCCTGTTGAGCGCATCTATCTCCCCAAGGAGCATATCGATGTATCGTTCTGTCTTCTCCTCATAGCGGCAATACGGTACCGAGTAGAAGGCACAGTAATCGCATTTCCTCTCACAGAAAGGAACATGGATATACAGTGAAAGCGGTCTTGAATAGTCGAGTCCTTCCATCAATGGTTATCCAGAAGCGACGATATTCTCGTAATAGGCCAGAATCTTCCTATTACCCTTCCGTTTATCCTCGTCTCATCGACAGGACCGAAATAACGGCCATCGTTGGAATTATCCCTGTTGTCACCGAGAGGAAGCACCTTACCCTCCGGAACATAGATACCGTTATCATATACAGCCGCATCGGATCGTTTATTCATATCAGACGGATTGAATGAATAGGCAGTTCTGGTTCTGGAGCGTTCAAACTCATATCTGTCGAAGATATAGTCATACCCTGAGCCGCGGAGCTCGGAATAATCCCTTATCAGATGCTGCGGAGCATAGGATGCATATCCGTTCTCATCATATGATGTTAAAGCTGCGGCAGCCTTGAGGCCATCGTAATAGACAGGATCAACGCTTCTGTGAGGCCCTTCCGCAAGGGAAAGAGCATCTCTGAAGTCCTCTTCCTTCAGATACTCATCAGTTCCAGATGCTTTTATGACGACATTGCCGTTCTGGAAGTTTATCTCATCGCCACCCATTCCCACTGCTCTTTTGACATAGAGTCTCTCTGCAGGTGTTCCATCATCATTCTTATCGATGTTGACCAGTGTCAGCGTTCCCATGTACACGACCTGCGAGAGGATATCGAAGAGAGGTCCTTTCGATTCATACTCAGGGTTATAGAAAGTTATTATCTCATCACGCTGGACACGCCTGTTGTCCGAGAAAACCTTCTTTCCTGCAGGATAAAGCTCCACACCATATGCATCCTTGTTCACGATGACCCTGTCACCCACATCGAGAGTCCCGACCATGGATGGGGATGGTATGACGAAAAGCTGGAAGAGATACTGATTGATTATTATCACCCAGAATATGGCGAAGATAAGCGCATCGACCCAGCTCCATATCTCGGAGAGGATGGTATGCTTCCTTTCGCTTTCAAATGCCTTTATCCTCTTCCTTTTCGTCAGATGGTGCTCCACGCGCTTCTCAAGAAATGCAAGAAAACGGTTCATAACGACAAAGTACACCGCAAGACGTTTGTTGACAAGGGATTTTGTTTTCCAGACTATAAGGCTATGATCAGGAAAAATAAGCTCCCGGAGGTTGAGCCGGTCCATCTCAAGCCGATAAACGGCATAAGACCTGGCGTATTCATCCTTATCGGGATAATCATAATCATACTTGCAGCATTCTTCATTCTCTGTGTACTTCCGGGACTCGTATCAAAAAACAGCTATGTCAGGTTCAGCATCCCGACATCTGATACAGCAATCTACATGGATGGTGTTTACCTGGGATCATCGGAGGGAAGCATTTACAGGATACCTTCAGGAGAGCATGAATTCTCATTCACCATCTCAGGAGCAGATGCAGGAAGTATCGGTGCAAGGATTCCGAGAAGGATATTCTTCACGCTTTTCTCTCATAAACCTGCAGTAATCTCATTCAATCCGGAAAACAGCATTGAAATAGAAAGCACTGTAAGGGAAAGATTCGTCTCATCCATAGCTTCCAGATCAAAGGTGCTTACCTATTCTGAAAGATATAATTATCCACCGCTCTTCCAGTCATTCGCAAAGAATGCGGCGGTGCTCGGTTTTGATGACATCTCCGCAGAATGGCTCTACGGGATGATGCATATTACATCTGAGACGATTTACGCAGATTACCTTGCAGCAAGGGAAATTCTTCTCGGAAGCAGCACAGGCTTTGAATCGGAAGAGAGCTTGGCGCTCGATGCGAGACTTTCAGCGCTTTTCTCTTCAGCAGAAGAATCTACAGGTTCAGATTCCACGTCATATACCCTTTCTTCCCCACGCTACAGCGATGGATTCTATCTCTTTGATGACTCCAGTATCACGATGGGTGGAAAGAGAAGTCTGTCGTATCCGGAAATAAATGAAAGCTCTGTTACTATCGATGTTCCAGCGTTCTCAATCGCCGCGCATCCAGTTTCGGAATATGAATATGCCCTGTTTGTTGATGAAAATCCCTACTGGAGCGCTTCAAACAGAGAAAAGCTCATCGAAGATGGCATGGTCGATGAGAATTATCTCAAGGGAACAGCACTCTCTGTATCGGTAATTTCCACACGTCCTGTAAGGAATATATCTGTGCATGCAGCTGAAGCATACTGCAGATGGCTTTCAGAGAAGACAGGCAATGAATATTCCCTGCCGACAGAAGCTCAATGGTACAGAGCAGCGCTTTCAGCATCTGACAAACCATATTCCACCTCTCTTGTTGTCGTTGATAACGATCTCTCATCACCATCAGGGATGATGGGTCAGCTCTGGGAATTCACTTCAACACCATATATCCCGCTTTCGCGTATCTCTGATTATGAAACCGCCATTGAGCTTGGAAAGAGTTATCCTTATGATGATGCTGTCGTTAAAGGCGGAAGCTATCTCAACGCGCTCGATGAGATAACAATCGACACAGTCGGAGCAATGCCGAAGAACATGTGTTCGGAGACAGCTGGTTTCAGGGTAGTAAGGAAATGAGTTCGGTAAAACTGATACAGAAGAACAAGAAAGCGTTCTTCAATTATGAAATCATAGAGGAGCTTGAGGTAGGAATCTCTCTCGTAGGAACGGAAGTAAAGTCCGTCAGGGAGGGTAAGTGCTCATTCTCAGACAGCTACATCGTTCCGAAGAACGGAAGCCTGATGCTCATCGGCTTTCTCATCCAGCCTTATACACATGGAAACATCTTCAACCATAAGACGGACAGGACAAGACGCCTTCTTGCCCATAAGATGGAGATAAAGAAGTTCACGAGAAAGGTAAACGAAAGAGGCTTCACTATCGTGCCGCTTGAAATCTATCTCAAGGGAAATCTCGTGAAGATGAAAATCGCACTTGCACGTGGAAAGAATGTTAGAGACAAGAAGGAAGCGATCAAGGAACGCGATATGAACAGGGATACAAGGCGTCAGCTGCGTGAGCTCAATTCTTACTGATGGAAAGAGCTTCCTGTGCTTTCATGACCATATCATTGAGCTTTGAAGCGAGATCCTTCTTCGAGAGCGAAATACCTTTCTTGACATAAGCTTCGAGCGTATGGACAGCACCCCCCATGACGAAATAATAGAGGAGCGTCGCATCGTCCTCGCTGATTCCAAGCTCAGCCATCCAGTTCTGTATCGCGCTCGGCATGGCGAACATCAGGATATTATGAAGGAAATTCTTGTCACCGTTATCTGAGAAGAGAAGCGTGCACATATCCTGATTCGACTCAACGATATCGAGGATGAGAAGAAAGAGATCCTCTACAGATTCAACGGTATTCTTTGATATCGCGATGGAAGAGATGATCTCCTCCATGAAACCGCCTTCTATCTCCGCAAGCAGTTCCTTTATATCTGAATAATGGGAATAGAAGGTATTGCGGTTCACCCCTGCCCTGTTGCATATCTCGCATATCGATACCTTCTCGATGCTCTTCTCTTTCAATAGCGACAGCAGAGAGGCGGAAAGCCTCTCCTTTGTCTTCTGTACTCTGACATCTGTCTGTCTTGGCATCGCTATTCCCTTCTGGAGGTGGGGAGACTCGAACTCCCGTCCTGACAGTCCACCCATAAACGTCTACGGATGTAGTTCCATTTCAGTCTTAGCTACGATTCGGCAACGGAACAGGCGTTCTCGCAGTGCAGCACCTAAAAGTCCCACCCTCCCCGGTGCAATGGAGAGAAGCAAGTCCCCTTTGGTAAAGGAAGTATCAGACCAGGAACTTAATCCGATGCTTCCCGCTCTCAGCTACGATTAAGCAGCAAGAGCAAATGCTTCGTCAGAGACGTACTCGTCTTCTTTCTTTGCATTTAATTTTTCTTTGCCGGTTTTACAAGTCAGCTCTTGATCCGCAGTCTACGGCATGGCAAAGCCAGTCGAAACCAGAACACCCCCAAGTGTTCTCATGTAAAAATATCAGAATGGAAGGCAATCATCAAGATGCAATATTAACTAACGAAAATTTCATTTTGTTTTCAAAGAAAACAATGGAAAAACAATTGACTTTTTACGGCTTATTTCTGATACTCGGCTTGCCAATAAGGAGGCAGCTTCAGCTGATTTGAAGAATGAGATTTAGAAACGGTTTCTGGCATCTTGATGGCAACGTGACTCTTTATTCACATAAGGAGTATTTCGAAACTGACGCAAGGGATAACAAGCTATCGCTTTACGCCGCATCCTACCCCATTACCTGCAGGAATGATACGCTCAACAATCCTGTCATCACTACAGAGATATATCCTGTAGCGGAGAATATTCTCAGGGTTGATGTCTATCATCACAAGGGTGCTGTTGAGGAAAAGCCTTTTCCTGCTATAACCTCTACTTTCCGTGGAATTGTCGGAGATAATTCAATCACATCCGGTAATCTGAAGGCAGAGTATGCAGATGGTACGCTTGTATTCTCTTACAAGGGCAACAAACTGACAAAGCGGTTCTCAAGGCTTTCTGGGTGTATGACAACACCGGACGGAAGATTCATGACCGAATATCTTAATACTGATATCGGAGAGAATTACTATGGCCTTGGAGAGAGGTTCACGTCATTCGTGAAAAACGGTCAGAAGGTTGAAATGTGGAACCTTGACAGTGGCTGTTCAAGCGAGATGTCACATAAGAATGTCCCTTTCTTCATTTCCTCGAAGAATTACGGAATTTTTGTCCTCAGTTATTCAAAGGTCTCATTCGAGATGGGAAGCGAGGTGACTGAATGTGCACAGTTCTCTGTTCCTGGAGAGAAGCTGTCATACTGCATCATTGCAGGCGACACACTGAAAGATGTCGTTTCAGGGTACACTAAGATAACAGGTCGCCCTGCACTTCCTCCTAAATGGTCGTTCGGACTCTGGCTCTCAACATCATTCACGACTGACTACAGCGAGAAGACTGTCCTTTCGTTCGTCGACAGGATGGCAAAGGAGAATATCCCGCTATCTGTAATGCATTTCGACTGCTTCTGGATGAAGGGCTTCCAGTGGGTCGACTTCACATGGGATCCAGAAATGTTCCCTGATCCTGTTTCAATGCTGAGGAAGCTTCATGACAGAGGCCTTCATGTCAGCGTTTGGATCAATCCATATGTCGCACAGAAATCGCCACTGTTCGATGAAGGTGCTTCTAAAGGATATTTCCTAAGGAGAAAAGACGGCAATGTCTGGCAGTGCGATGTATGGCAGGCTGGAATGGCTATTGTCGACTTCACAAACCCGGATGCAGTGAAGTGGTATCAGGATAAGCTCAGGAAGCTTGTTGAGATGGGTGTTGACTGCTTTAAGACAGATTTCGGAGAGAATATACCTGTTGACGATGTCGTATGGTATGACGGTTCCGATCCTGCTTTAATGCATAACAGGTATACATACATCTACAATGAGGCAGTTTTCTCACTTCTGAAGGAAATGAAGGGTGACGATGCCATGGTATTCACGCGCTCTGCTACAATCGGAAGCCAGACCATGCCTGTACATTGGGCTGGTGACAATGTGGCAACTTATTCTTCGATGGCATCGACTCTCAGAGGAGGCCTTTCCCTTGCCCTATCCGGTTTCGGATTCTGGAGCCATGATATCGGAGGATTTGAGGACACAACCTCCCCTGACCTATTCAAGAGATGGGTTGCATTCGGACTTCTTTCATCGCACTCGAGACTGCATGGAAGTTCTTCATACAGGGTTCCATGGGCATTCGATGAAGAAGCATGCAGGGTTACGGAGTTCTTCACGAACCTCAAGAAATCGCTTCTCCCATACCTCTGGAAATATGCGGAGGAATCACACAATACAGGTATTCCTATCCTGAGACCACTTATTCTTGAATTCGGCACAGATGATGAGATGATCAGATACATCGACAAGGAATATATGCTCGGACCATCGCTTCTTGTAGCACCGGTAATGAAGGAAAACGGCGAGTGCAGTTTCTATCTTCCGGAAGGCAGATGGACTTCAATACTCGATGGTACATCCGCAGAAGGACCATGCTGGATCAGGAAGAACTATGACTTCTTCTCTCTTCCTCTATATGCAAGGGAGAACTCGATCATACCGATGGAAAAAGATGGAAAGCATATCCTGCATGCGTACAACGTCTCTGAAGCAGAACTTGAAGGAATTGCAGAGATTAAGAATGGTGAATGCATTCTTCATGACGATAACTATTCAGAGCTGGTTGTTACAGTATCGGAAGGTAATTCAAGTTCATCGAAAACGATATCAATCAGAAAAGGCTCTAATGTCCTTTGATATCGTTCTAAGATAATTACGAAATGAACACTACCGTTTTTCATATGAATACGGTAGTGTTTTCTTTAAACATATATTATTATAATTTAGTTATTTTAAATTACAATATAGTAATTATACTATTTATTATTTGTTATTATTTAAATACTGATTAAACTCATCGAAGAATGATTCAAGATCATTGAACTTCAACACAGCATAATCATCGATATAAGTCTTATCGCGATTGACGATGACGATATCCTTTCCGCTCCGCGCAGAGATATACGGAAGAGATGCCGCGGGATTAACCACGAGCGATGAACCGAGAACAATAGCGAGATCTGCATAGGAAAATGCATTCTCAGCTCTCATCAAGGTCGTCGTATTCAGGCTTTCACCGTAGAAGACGATATCGGGCTTCACAAGTCCACCACAGCTTGAGCATATCGGCTTGATACCGCTGTTGACCGCATCTGCCATGTACTTGTAGTCGTAATGCCTGTGACAGTTCATGCAGTACCCGTTAGCGATGCTTCCATGAAGCTCATAGACCTTCTTCGATCCGGCTCTCTGGTGAAGCGCATCAATATTCTGCGTGAATATGCCCTCGCTCAGTTTCCCTCGCCTCTCCATCTCAGCAAGAGTTCTGTGAATGATGTTCGGCTGGAACTTCTCCATCTGAAACCAGTAATCCCTTGACCACTGATAGAAGACATCAGGATGAGCGCGGAAGAAATCTATATCGAGGATCTCCTCCACTCTCATATTCCCGAACTCCTTGCTGTAGAGGCCATCTGACGAGCGGAAATCAGGGATACCAGATAGCGTAGAGACGCCGGCACCTGTCAGTACGACGATACGACCGGCTTTCCTGTATAAATCGATGAAAGACGAGAAATCAGACACGTTCCTTTCCTCTGAAGGTATTTCCTTTCAGCTCCTCTGCATCGATTATAACAGCATCTCCAGGGTTGTGGCTGGCGCTTGATGAGAATGAGAAATAATCATTGTGCTCGCCTCTTGCAAGATACCTGTCCTCATCATCGCGGCTTTTACCTGTAACAATAGCAAGAGCTGTGAAAGGAAGCATTGCTTCCTTGATGACAGCCTGCCTTTTTATCTGCTCATCGATAAGGCGTTCAAGACGCTTTATCTTCACGCTCTCCTCTATCTGACCATCCATAGAGGCAGCTCTAGTACCTTCTCTCGGATTGAAGTAGTACATGAAAGCCTCTGTACATCCCATCTCTTCCATAAGAGACAGCGTTTCCTCGTACTCTTCCTCGGTTTCAGTCGGGAATCCCGTCATAACATCTGTTGATAGTGTCAGATGGGGAATCCTCTCCTTCATCTTCCGAATGAGCTCGAGTGTTTTCTCCCTTGTTGTTTTCCTGTTCATCAGCTGAAGGATCCTTGTCGATCCCGACTGAACAGGAAGATGGATATGTTTTGAAATCCTGTCGTTATCAGCAATGACGGAAATGAGATGATCTGAGAAATCCTTCGGATGGGGGGACTCGAATCTGACGAACATGATATTCCTGAGGTATGGAAGGATCAACTCAAGAAGACGAGGGAAATCTACATGTTCCCCATTGTATTCAGCAGAATAGGAATTAACATTCTGACCTAGGAGCGTTATCTCCTTAACCCCCTGCTGCTCAAGGAAGCAGATTTCCTTCAGAATCTCCTCAACAGGCCTCGAGACTTCCCTTCCGCGTACATACGGTACGATGCAGTATGAACAGAAGTTATTGCAGCCGTTCATGATAGGAACATAACTCGAGTAATCGCCCTCACGATAATATGATGAGAGGAATCTGTATCCATCGAGGTGCTCAAGAGGTTCTCCGATGATGAAATCAGGGATCTCTGCTTTCTCATTGGTTCCTATTACAGCATCAATATATGGAGCTTCCTTCTTTAGCTCCTCCTGCATCCTCTCTGCCATGCATCCTGTGACAATCAGGATAAGCTTATGTTTTTTCTTCTCGCTGCTATAAAATCCGAGTCTGCCCCATATTCTGTTCTCTGCAGTCTTCCTGACGGAACAGGTGTTGAGAATGACAGCGTCAGCTTCATCGGGATTCTCAGTCTTCTCAAGTCCTCGGCCGATAAGCATCGTCTCGATAGCAGCACTCTCTGCCATATTCAGCTGGCAGCCATATGATTCAATAAGAAACTTCATCCTCTTCTCCTCTTCGCAGCTTCAAGAGTATTCATCATAAGCATTGAGACAGTCATCAGACCGACACCACCAGGAACAGGAGTGATCTTCACGTCTGTATTCTCAAACGAAGCGTAATCTGCATCACCTGTAAGCCTGAAGCCTTTCTCTCTTGAGGCGTCTGCAATGCGGTTCACACCTACATCTATAACGACAGCATCATTTTTCACATATGACGAATCGATTGTATCGGGGTGCCCTGTGGCGACGATGACGATATCTGCATCTTCTGTCTCCTTCCTCAGGTCTGGGGTTTTCGTGTTGCAGACGGTGACAGTGGCGTCTAGCCCTTTCTGCATGAGAAGCGCGGCCATAGGCTTACCGACTATGTTGCTTCTTCCGATGACAACAACCTTCTTTCCTGCAGTATCAACTGAGAAATATCGGAGAATCTCAAGAATCCCTTTCGGCGTACATGGAACAAAGCAATCCTCTCCGATGAGAAGCCTGCCGATGTTTATAGGTGAAAAGCCGTCAACATCCTTCTCAGGATTTATATGCTCGATTATCTTTCTTTCATTTATGCCCTCTGGAAGTGGAAGCTGGACAAGAATTCCGTCTACGTCATCACGTTCATTCAGCTCATCAAGAAGCGCGAGAACATCGCCCTCTGCAGCATCTTCATCAAAATTATACTGAAAATGCAGAAAGCCTAGTTTCTCGCATGCCTCCTTCTTCTTGCGGACATAAGTCATGCTTGCAGGATCGGAACCAACGAGCACAACAGCAAGGGACGGCGCTCTATTTCCTTCTGATATGAATAATTCGGTCTCTTTAGCGACCTTTTCCATTACATTCTCAGCAACGCTTTTACAGCCTAGTCTAATCATACAGGAGAAAGATAAATGAAACACTCCTTAAACGCAACAAGAGGTTTGAATCAATATGCCTATCTCAGCTATAATCGAAGGTGGAGATTTCAATGAGAAAACCACTGAGATTCATACTTCTCTTGCTGTTATTGCCTGGTATGCTTTTTGCTGCTGAGCCTTATTATGATTCGGGCTCTCAGATATTCAATATCACAGCAGGCTTTACAACACCGATGATGTATTACAATCCGGGAAGGAACGCGCAGGGGTATGAAGGCCCTGAGCTGACATTCTTCCCCGGTAGCGGTGAGAACAACACTCATCATACATTCGGTGGACTGGGTGCCATTTCGTATCAGGTATTCATCAATCCATATTTCGCGATAGGCGGACAGCTTGGATTCCAGTTTGATTTCGTAAATTCAGGACTCGTTTCAACGGTAGTCCCGATTTTCGTTAAGGCGACCTATGTTCCGGTACAGGGAAGATTCGAAGTTCCTCTGTCACTTGGAGCTGGTCTGGCATACATAAGCTACGATGGAAGCTCCAAGCTTACATTCGGATGTGAGCTTGAAGTCGGCGCAAGATACTTCATCACAGATGAATGGGGACTTGGACTGAATGCATCATTCCTCGTCATCCCGGAGCTTTATTCCTCCAATACAGTTAAGATGTCGACGATGATGTATATGCCAGTCACGCTTACGGTATCATATAGGCATTGAGGTGAAAGATGAAGAAAGCATTACTTTTAATCCTAACGGTTCTTATACTTATATCATCCTGTAACCTCGATTCAGGACAGGGTGTATTCCAGCAGGCATTCAATGCTTCAAAGAAGAACTACGAGATGATTCAGACTGTTCTCGGCACTGCTGGAGATAAGATTATCCTCTATGCAAACAGGGATGTCTATGAATTCGACGGAACAAAGATGACAAAAATAGCTGAAGTATCAAATGAGTTATACTTCCCTATTTTCGTTGAAGAAGACAGATTCTATTTTGCATACAAAAACACTGAGGCTTTCAGAACGAGATATTTCCCGGAATCAGATGC
>JADIMF010000018.1 GCA_017694915.1 Candidatus Ornithospirochaeta stercoravium | reverse complement strand
ATTTTCATGCCTTCTGCTCTTCTTTGCGCACCCCTTCATTCATCGCCCTGATTACTCCCATCGTCATCGGAACCGACATCAGGAATGTGATTAAATCAGCAAGCGGCTGTGCAATCTGGATTCCCCATATCCCGATAAGAGGAGGAAGTATCCAGACAACAGGGATGAGGATTATTCCCTGCCTTGCAAAGCCCAGGATCGAGGCTCTCCACATCTTCCCTGTAGTCTGCAAGAGCATATTGCTAATGGTAATCCATGCGGAGAATACAAGCGTGAAACAGCGCAGACGCAGTGCTATATCCCCGATTTCTATGACTTCAGGATCTCCCTTGCGGAAGAACCCAACGATAGGAGATGCCCAGATATACTCCACAACAGCAAGTGCCAGAAGGACAATGGACATCAGCTTCACACAGAACCAGAATCCATCCTTCACGCGTTTATACAACCCCGCCCCATAGTTGTAACCGCATACCGGCTGATACCCCTGCCCGACGCCAAGAAGCACCGAATTGGTGAAATTGCCGATCTTATTCACAATAGCCATTGCAGCTATTGCCGCATCCCCGAAAGGAAGAGCGGCATTATTCAGTGCTATCATGGCAACCGACGCGACGCTCTGCCTGCAGAGAGACGGTAACCCGCCGTTTGTTATCATGCCAAGAATCTTCAAAGAAGGTTTAAAAGATGAAAACCTTATCTTCACCGTTCCGATTTTCTGCGTCAGGACGAAAAGAATCACGAAGCTGACGAACTGGCTTATTGCTGTCGCCAGAGCCGCACCGGAAATCCCCATATGGAAGACGAAGATGAAGAGAGGATCAAGCACGAGATTGAGTATTCCACCTGTTGTCAGACCGATCATCGAATAGAAGGAATTGCCCTCGAATCTAAGCTGGTTGTTAAGGACGAAAGATGAAGCCATAAACGGAGATGCGATGAGAATCCAGAAGATATAGTCCATCGCATATGGGAGTATCGTCTCAGATGAGCCGAGGAATATCGACAGCGGGCGAAGGAAAATGAGGCCCAACACGGTAACAAGAACAGAAAGAATGAGAGATGAGAAGAAGCCTGTGGAGGCAAGAACTTCAGCTGTATCCTCATGATGGGAACCCAGCTGGCGTGACATATTGTTGCCGCTCCCCTGCCCGAAGAAGAATCCTATGGCCTGTATCACAGCCTGCAGAGATAATGCTACCCCGACTGCAGCCGATGCCGATGTCGAGATCTGTCCGACAAAGAATGTGTCAGCGGCATTGTACAGAGTGGAGACGAGGTTACTTATCACCGTCGGAACAGAGAGTGAGATGATGAGACGCCTCACCGGCGTCTCCGTCATCTTCCGGAATCTATCTTCTGCTGTTTCCTTTTTCATATTCAGAAGAAGATTCTAAACCCTGTTTGCAATACTCAATAGTACCTTTTCAAAAATTATTCATCCTCGGCCATGCCGATAAGATCGAATTTCTCAGTGCTTACCACAATAGTGAAATCGCACTCTTCAGGCATTGCCGTCTTCAGCATAATCGTCCTCTCAGAAAGGTTATAGAACCATCCCTCATCAGCCTCATCATATGCTTCCCTGATAATATACTGAGGAAGTCTCCTGTCATTCACTGAAACCCAGTATGCTCCCTTATCAGGGCTCACAACCTTCATCGTAAGCTTCTCAACCTCAGGAATGAATGAACCTTCCCTATGGAATGATATGACCTTTCTCTCGCCTGCCTTCACTGTGATGCCGGTCCTGGCGAAAACACCCTTTTCGAAATCCTTCGTATGCCCGTCATCATCGTAAAAAACAGCGGAGGTATCGGAATCTGCTGAAATGATGAAATCGAGAGTATGTATCCTGTCGGTCGAAGCATGATGGATATCCTCTGAGGTGAAATAGACAGAGCCGCCACGGAGGAACATAGGAATTGATGAGATATCAACAGGAATCTCGATAGTCTGCCCTCCATCATACCTTCTCATATTATCATTCATGTCATACCAGCAGGTTCCTGCGGGAAGATAGATTCTCCTCGTTTCCGCACCTTCCTCAACAACGTTGGCGACAAGCAGTGCAGGACCGAACATGAATGTCAGGAGCTTATCGTTATAGCAGTTGCGGTCTTCCGGGAATTCAAGGAACAGCGGTCTCATTGCAGGAACGCCAGTCAGATATGCCTGATACATCTGCGAATAGAGATAAGGTATCATCCTATATCTCTGAGCGAAGGCCGCTTTGACATACGGAAGCATTTCCTCATACATCCATGGCTGGGTTACGGTATTATCGTTATTGGCTGAGTTCATGCAGAACCGAGGCTGGAATATACCGTTCTGGATCCACCTCACAAGAAGCTCTGGCCCCGGTGCAGGACCTGCGAAGCCTCCGATATCACAACCCATGTCAGGGCATCCGGAAAGCCCCATTCCCATAATGGTGGCAATATTGAACTTCACAGTCCGCCAGTCCGTGAGGTTATCACCTCCCCAGACCTGAGCATAGCGCTGTATGCCAGCATAACCTGCCCTGTTTATGATATAAGGCCTCTCATTCGGATAAACCTCTGCGATAGCCTCCTTTGCAAGATAAGCCATCATGTTCGAATGTATTATCTTCAGCTCTGCCATATCAGAGCCCATGCCTTCCTTGCTGCATCTTGCTTCCCTATCCTCGACACCGTCCATCTCACAGTTATCATTCCAGACGGTTTTTGTTCCCATCTCGAGGATGTTCTTCTTCAGTAGCTCCTTCCAGCAATTCCTTCCTGAAGGGCTTGTGAAATCGACAAAACGGCCTGTTCCGCCCCACCAGCGGCCATAATAATCAGATTTCCCATCAGGAGCCTTTATGAAAGCATCGGCCTTCTCGAAATCTTTGATGTACGGATGATGCTTAAGAATACCGGGCTTGAGATTCGGAATGACATTGATTCCCATCTCATTCATCTTGTCAAAGAACGCCTTCGGATCCGGGAATCTCTTTTTATTCCAGTTGAATACATATCTGAGATTATCCTTCTCGCCAGATGAATACCCGCTGGCAAGCCAGAAATTATCTATATAGATATTCTCCTTGAAATGCTTCTCTATGACCTTGTATATCTCCTTGTCACAGTCCTTATCGAGCTCGGCATAGTACATTGTACTGTCCGTGAAGCCTATAGCCTGCTTGGTCGGCATTGCCGGTCGTCCTGTAAGGAATGTATACCTGTCTATGACACTCTTCATCGAAGGTCCGTTTATAAGAAAAAGATCTATATCCCCTCCGTCCGTCTGATAGAACGAATACCGTTCCCAGTATCCGCTTATCTCAGAGCACATATCGAATACAGCGTCATAGCTGTTATTATAAAAAAGTCCGAGAGCTTTCTGCTGATCCTCGTTTATGCGGATATAGAAAGGAATATGCTTATACATCGGATCTCCGGTTTCCGGATCATGTCCGATAGCATCTTTTGGAGACATCCTCATATGACGGCCTTTTTTATCAAGATGCCCTGTCTTCTCTCCGAAGCCATAGAAATGATCCTTTTCCCTGTCGACTCTGGAATAATGGGAGAGACGGCCCAGCTGATCCTTGTCGAACGCTCTTTCAGGAAGATCTGAATAGATAAGGTCTCCGGAGCTGTCATAAAGCCTGAAATGGAAAGGAGCTTTGTTGAGGACCAGAGTAAGGGAAGAAGTACTGAATACAATTTCATTTCCCTTATCCTCGCAAGGAACATCAAGCGCATTGATACGCTTTCTCTCGTCCTTGAGAAGCTCATCGAGATCATCGTCCCAGGCTGTTGTCACCAGCGCATATGACGACTCCCTGAATTTTCCGTCAAAACTCACGCGGATTCTTATGATATCGTCAGTAAGGAAAATAATCTTAGCGAATGCTGAATCACCTTTAACAAGATAGCCGTTATCAGTCTTCTCTATCGATTCGAATCTTCTCAAGAGCATAAAGTCCTCCATCCACCGCTTCTGCAGCAGCCTCAAGGAGATTATAAAGGCAATAATCCATATTCGCCACAAAACGTTTTGAGAAAATTTGATTCAGCGTTCTCTGCCCCATTAATTCCGCTGTTTCAATCGCTATTCAACCAAAGAGAACAAAAACAACCCAGACATGCGATTACACATCCGGGATGTTTTTACTCATTTCTCAATCACGCAGGTTTACTTGCCGAGATACGCCTTTCTGACGCCTTCGTTGTCCATAAGCTCCCTGCCGGAACCGGAAAGTGTTATGACGCCGGTTTCCATGACATAAGCTTTATCGGCAACCTGCAGAGCCATATTCGCATTCTGCTCGACAAGAAGGATTGTCACACCATTCTTGTTGACTTCCTTGATAATCGAGAAGATATCGCGGACAACAAGAGGGGCAAGACCAAGGGAAGGTTCATCCATCATCATGATCTTCGGCTTCGACATAAGCGCTCTTCCGACTGCAAGCATCTGCTGCTCGCCTCCTGAAAGCGTCCCGCCATACTGCCAGCTTCTCTCCTTAAGTCTCGGGAAGAGCGAGTACACCCACTCGATATCATCTTCGATGTTATCTTTCCTGAGATATGCACCGATCCTAAGGTTCTCGAGAACGGTAAGGTCTGGGAATATCTTTCTTCCTTCAGGAACAAGAGTTATTCCCTTCCCTACTATATAAGCGGGATCTTTGCCGGCAATATCCTCTCCATCAAAGAGAATTTTACCCTTTCTGGACTTAACAAGACCGGCAATCGTTCTGAGAGTAGTGCTCTTTCCCGCACCATTTGCGCCGATAAGAGTAACGATTTCACCTTCATTCACGGAAAATGAGATATCCCTTACAGCCTCAATACCACCATAGTTGACAGATAATCCCTGAACCTCAAATTTCATCGCTCTCTCCCAGATATGCCTTTATGACACGATCGTTATTCTGAATCTCATCAGGAGTACCCTCGGCAATCGGAGAACCGAAATCGAGAACATAGATTCTGTCAGAGATTTCCATGACAAGATCCATATGGTGCTCAATCATGAATACAGTGAGATTGTACCTCTCCTTTATCTCCTTGATGAAGGAGGCAAGCTCCTTGGTCTCCTGAGGATTCATACCGGCAGCAGGCTCGTCCAGAAGGAGCAGCTCCGGCTCAGTTGCAAGAGCTCGTGCTATCTCAAGTCTCCTCTGCTTGCCATACGGGAGGCTTGTAGCCTTCTCGTCCTTGTACTTATAGAGATCCTGTTCTTTGAGAAGCCTCTCAGTATCCTCTCTCATCCGCCTCTCTTCCTTGTAACTGATGCGGAAGACTGCGGAGAACACGTTCTGCCTTGCTCTGAGATGCATGGCAGTCAGGACGTTGTCATATACTGTCATGCTTTTGAACAGCCTGATGTTCTGGAACGTACGTGCGATTCCGAGCTTTGTTATCTCATCAGGAGTCGGATGGATGATTCTCCTATCTGAATAGAGATCTGCGTTGAGTCCTGCATAAAGCTTCTTCATCTTTCCATGAGGATGGCTCACGGAAACAGTATGACCACGGTAGAGAATCTCTCCGTTTGTAGGTTCATATACACCGGTAATGCAGTTGAATGCAGTTGTCTTACCAGCTCCATTAGGACCGATAAGGGCAACAATCTCCCCTTCGTTGACATGCATGGAGAAATTGTTGACAGCGACAACACCTCCGAACTGCATTGTCACATCCTTTAGTTCAAGAAGGCTCTGATTCATGCTTTTGCCTCCTTTCTGCTCTTCTTTGTCCTTGCTTTTTGGAAGAAGTTCTTAATACGTGTAAGCGAAAGCTCCTTATCACCCATGATTCCTCTCGAGAAGAAGAGAACGATGATCATGATGATTATGGAGAAGACAAGCTTCCTGAATCCGGAACGGAAGAGATTCGGTGCATCGATTCCAAGGAATGATCCCATATCGAGACCACGGAGCCACCATTCCGAAAGAGTGATATACAGGAATGAGGCAATGCAGGAACCAGATATCGATCCGATTCCGCCTATAACGACTATGAGAAGGATTTCATAAGTCATCATTGACTTGAACTGCTGTGCCTGCACAGTGTACTGGAACATGGCGAGAAGCGCACCGGAAATACCAGCGAAGAATGATGATATTACAAATGAAAGCTCCTTATGCCTGAAGAGGTTTATTCCCATGGCTTCCGCCGCGGTCTCATCATCCCTGATTGCTTTGAATGCCCTTCCGTATGAGGAATTGATCAGAAGGACAATAAGGAGGATACAGATACCTGCGACGATGAAGACGAAAAGCGTCGGAGGAAATGGTATGTCAGTAAACGGAATAGTGACATACGTTAAATCTATATAGCGGCGCAGAAGGTTCGCGCCATTCGTGACAGGGCCCAGCACATCCCACTGGCAGATAGCCCTGATGATTTCAGCAAATCCAAGCGTCGCAATAGCAAGATAATCGGATTTGAGCCTCAGTACAGGAAGGCCGATAAGGAACGCAAACAAAGCGGCCATGAGTCCTGCGGCCAGAAGTCCGATGAATACTCCTGTATCGAATGTTATGAAACACTGGTAATACTTATATACAGACTCGGAGGTCTTAACGTCACTCGGCATCGTCAGAACGGCATATGTATATGCTCCGATAAGCATGAAACCTGCCTGCCCAAGAGAGAACAGTCCTGTAAATCCGTTAAGCAGGTTCATCGAAACTGCTACAAGCGAATATATTGCGCCTTTCTTGAGAACGGTCAGCAGCATCGATGTCGGCCTCATCGTCAGCTCAAGGATGAGGATGACAATATAAACCACTGCAATCGCTGTCCATATAAGGGCAAGTCTTTTTTTCTTTTCTCTGTCCATGATTGCCCCTTTATACCTTATCGACCTGTTTCTCACCGAAAAGCCCTGTCGGCTTCACGACGAGAATTACGATAAGAAATGCGAATGTGAAAGCATCGGAGAATGTTGTCCAGCCTGTTCCGGGTATACCGAATATGGAGGCGCCACCTTTGATGATGTTCTCGCATATTCCGATGATGAACCCTCCGATAACAGCTCCAGGGATGCTTCCTATACCTCCGAATACAGCCGCTACGAAGGCTTTAAGGCCTGGCATACTGCCGCTTGTAGGCGTAACGGATGCATAATTCGAGAAATAGAGAAGAGACGCGACAGCAGCAAGAAGCGATCCGATCATGAATGTGATTGAGATTACATTATTGATCTTGATACCCATAAGCTGGCTCGTCTCGAAATCCCTTGATACAGCGCGCATAGCCATGCCGATCTTCGTATGCTTTATGAGCATCGAGAGAAGGACGACAAGCGCGACAGTGAGAAATGGTGTGATGATGGTTACCATCTTGGTTGTCGAGCCCCATATCACGACGGATTTCGAAAGTCCCGGTATTGATGGATAGACCTTTGCAAGACCGCCGGTGAAATAGAGAGCGGCATTCTGAAGAAGATAGGAAACGCCGATGGCGCTTATCATTACGGACATTCTCGGGGCAGAACGGAGCGGCTTATAGGCAACACGTTCGATAAGGAACCCAAGAGCAACTGTAATGATCAGCACAAGCGGAATCGAAATTGTGAAAGGCAGTGATGATGAGAGATAGACCATTACAAGGCCAGCTATCATGAATACATCACCGTGCGCAAAGTTTATAAGACGCAGGATTCCGTAGACCATCGTATAACCTATCGCAATGAGGGCATACTGCCCCCCTACGGAGATTCCTGAAAGAAAATATGAAAGATTATCGTGAAGAAAACCTATCATCAAAACTCCTTTAGAGGGACAGCCTCTACGAAAAAGTTATTCAACTACAACAGCAGGAAGAGCATCCCATGCACCTGTATCCGTATTGCAGTGCTTTACGTATACAGTGTTCCTGATAGCATCGCCATTGACCTTCTCAAGAGCGATGTGACCAGTAACGCCATCGGTTTCAGTTGTCCAGAGAGCTTCCATTACATCTGCCGGATCTGTCGAGCCTGCATTCTTGATTGCCTGAAGAGCGAAGTTATATGCATCAAAGCCCATTGCTGTAACAGCTGCGACAGTATCATCGCCGCCATTGTTTGCAAGACGTGTTGAATCTGCATTTACCCATTCCTGGAAGCCGGCGTCGAACTCAGGATTTGCGCCTTCCGGATAGAATGTGGTCACAGTTATATCGACATTGCTCTTGCCCTTTGCAGCCTGGAGGATAACGTTGGAATCCCATGTATCACCAGCAAGGATAGGTATTCCGAGTCCCTGGCTTGAAGACTGGTCGATGATAAGCTGTGCAGCTTCCGTTGAGACAGGAGAGAAGAATACCTCTGCTCCGCTGTTCTTAGCGTTATTCACATATGATGTGAAATCACTGTTTCCATCAGGGAATGTCTCGGAAATACATGTTCCTCCAAGCGCCTCGAACTGCTGGATGAAGTAATTTACAAGGCCGCCTGAATAGTCATCGCCAAGCTTTGCAAGACAATATGCTGTGCGAGCGCCAAGCTCGTTGTAAGCATAGTTCGCGAGAACAGTACCCTGGAACGGATCGAGATAGCAGATACGGAAGTAATGTGTATTGCCTTCAGTTACCTGCGGGTTTGTACATGTGATTCCGATAGCAGGTACACCAGCTGCGCGGAAAGTATCGCTTCCGGCAATGGAAACACCAGAGCCATAAGAGCCGAGGACAACGGAGACATCTTCATTGACGAGCATCGAAGCTGCTGTTGCCGCTCTATCATTGGAACTCTCGTTATCAACAATCACGAGTTCAACATTGTATGTCGTGCCATCGATATCAACTGTAGGAGCAAGAGAATTTGCATACTGAATACCGAGCGTCTCCTGCTTACCACCGGCACCATTATCACCGGAGGCTGGTTCGAAGACTCCGATTCTGACGGTAGTTCCATCTTCCTTGCTTCCTCCTGCTGCTAGCGGAAAAAGCATCACAAGCGCGAGAAGAATCAAAAGAGCTTTCTTCATAATCTACCTCCTCTGGGCTTTCCCAGACCCGAAAAGTTTCGGATATGGATTGATAATAACCGGTATCCGGCCTCGTGTTAATAGTGAAATGCATAATTTCTGCATAATTTTCCATTTCAATGAATAATTAAGTCGCAATCATAAATGAAAAGCATCAGCTTTATGTTAATTCGTCTACCCGGATGAAATAATGAAAATAAACCTCAATAATGAAACTTACCTAAATCACCACAACAAGTTTGAATTTTACAATTGGTCTATACTTTTTAACAAATGAACTATTACTGAAAAGCTTGTGCAACAACTCATTCATCCAAGTTGTTTGGCGGCAATGCTATTGACCTATTATCAATTTGATTTGACGGGATTGCCAATGTTACATACAATATTGTTACCAACAATTTTGTTTGCAACTTTTTTGTATGTAAAGAGAGGCGAATATGAAATTCATAGGAAGAACAGAAGAGCTAAGAAGAATCCGGAAAGCGCTCTCAGCCCCCGCAGGCGCTGTCCTTTTATATGGGAAAAGACGTGTCGGAAAAACAACGCTCATAAAAGAAGCACTTAAAAAGATCGACGCTGTTAAAATCCTATACACATGTATGCCGATTGAGATGGAAAAGAATGCAGAAGCTTTATCATCTACAGTGCTCAACGAACTAGGACTCGCCCCTCTTTCTTTTAAAGATTTCCCATCTTTATTTAAGTTTCTCAGCACACGGAATGAGAAAATCGTAATCATCCTTGATGAATATCAGGATCTCAAGCAAAAAGCCGACAGTGATTATGTGGATTCCCTCTTCAGGACAATCATCGATAATCTTGGCGAGAATATAAGCATCCTTTTATCTGGCTCATCTATCAGGGTAATGAGTGCCCTCAACAAAAGCGACAACCCTCTTTATGAGCGCTTTTCAGAGGAAATATCATTAAAGGAACTGACATATCTGGAAGCTTCTGAATTTTATCCAGAATGCTCTGTAAGGGACAAAATAATCTACTACAGCGTGTTTGGGGGAATGCCTCTGTTAAATCAGAAGATAGATCCGACGCTAAGCGTAAGGAAAAACATAATAAAGCTGTTTGCAGATCCCAATGGAATCGCCTATTCCTATGCAAAGAGCGTGGCTGATATAGAAATCGCATCAATAAATGACGCATTTATCATCATATCAAGGATAGGTAATGGCAAGCTCCGATATTCAGAAATTGCTTCCATGCTGGCAAATGATTCAAGCAGAAAGCAGCTTAGCAGAACGCTGAAGGCACTCATTGATTCAGAACTCATAAGAAAGAGATACCCAATTAATTCAGATAACAAGAAGCATGTTTTCTACGAATTATCCAGCAACAGCCTGCGCTTTTATTTCACATATCTGCTGAATCTCGAAGGAAGCCTTGAAATAAGCAACAAGGTATTCTTCGAACATTATATCGAGCCTTCTCTTAATACATTTGTCAGTTATCGGTTCGAAGACATTGCTTGTTCATGGTTCTCAATTCTTTCGAAAAAAGATAAGCGGAATGATATTCTGAGAATTGGCTCATATTGGTATAACAATCCCAAAAACAGGAAAAACGGTGAATTCGATGTCGCACTCGAAACAAAAACAGGCTATGAAATATATGAGTGCAAATTCCTTGAACAGCCAGCTTCTATTTCACTGATAAAAGATGAAAAACGGAAAGCTGAGGAAATCGAAGGAATAAGGATTGCTCGTTTCGGCATGATTTCAAGTTCCGGGTTCGAAGACAAGGTCGAAGGAGTAATCGAAATAGAGGGGAAAGAACTATATTCCTGAATACCAAAACCTTTCGCTAAAACATATTACACAAGCAACAACCGTTGATTGTACATATTCTCATAAGCAAAAGCATGCCCGATAGAAATACTCCACCGGGCATGCAATGATTGAATCGCAAGGATTATTACTGAATCTTTGAATCATCAGGAATATATGTAAAATTCGGATATGAACCTTCAGAATTCCAATAATTTATGGCAGCTTTATGCTGAGACAGGTCTACAGGAGTTTCCCCTTCAACATCCATCGATGAAGCATAAGTATTATTCGAAAGAACAACACAGTCGTTATTAACATCGGCAGTATCGAGGTCTCCCCTTATGGCATAATCTTCCAAGCCGGTACTATATGTTGTCGAATTTACTCCCCAACTAATGAAATCATTACCGCTGATACTTACGGTTGCACCATTCTGAATCTTGTAAAGCTGAATAGCATGTCCCTGCAACCCTTCAAATGTATTATTGGAAATCGTAGCGGACACAAGGTTGATAGTAGATCCAGCCTGATTACCAAGGGAAATTCCATTGCCTCTCCCTTTTTTATTTTTTTCATTCAGTGTCCAATCACCAAAACCTTTTCGTTCTCTTGTAGGATCATTCTTTCCAATAAGTTTATTGTTATCAGCAACTATAACAACGCCTTTTCTATCGGTATTATTTTCTGATGATGTATCGAAAGCTAAGCACAGGCCTTCTCCTGAATTATCAATACGGTTTCTCACACTTTGCCCTTCCGCAATAATGGCCACTTGATCACATGCATGAATTACGCAATCTGAAACATTGATTGTAATTTCACTTTCAGTATTACTTGTATGTATCGAAAGACCATCAAGGAACTCTACACCTTTGATTGTGAAATCGAAAGCTGTTGTCAAATCAATCCATTCTCGAATTGCAATAAGTCCTTCTCCATCATAATCAATAGCATCATTTGGAGAGAAGCCCTGCTTAATGCTGTCATTTTCTCCGCCGTCAAAATATGCAGCAAGTTTTGGAACATCCTTAATTGTTTCGTATACAGTCTTCCACATTGCAGTTAATGTGACATCACTTGTAAGTGTTATACCCCACTCAGTTACCGGCTGACCATTCAAATACCAACCAGCAAATATATAATCACCTTCTCTATTGGGATCTTCAGGTTCAATCAGCATCGTCTGATTCTCAAGAACCTCAGAAGTTGATCCTTCATAATTAAAATCAAGTGTAACTGTATAAGATGTTTGAGTATTATTATTTCCTGGTATAACCGGATAGAACAGATATCTTGGCTGACAAGATACAAACAGACAGAGAACTGCAAAAACGCAGATTGCCATAACTTTAGATTTCTTCATTCGAAAACCTCCGCCTTTATAGTACTGGGGGGGGGTATTATGTCAAGAAGAAATTTCTTTTTTAAAGTATTATAAAAAACAGCCTTCACTTTTCAGATCCGGCTGTCTTCACTTCAGCATAACTCAGATAAAGCTTCATCAATTATCGATACCGCTTTATCGATATCATCCTCAGTTACCACAAGAGGCGGAACGAATCTGAGGACTGTGTAGCCAGCAGAGCATACGAGGAGTCCTTTCTCCATGCACTTTGCAATCACATCACGAGGTGCTGTCTTCAGTTCTATACCTCTCATGAGTCCCATTCCCCTTGCTTCTACGCAGAGTTCAGGGTACTTCTTCACAAGCTCATCGAGTTTTTTACCGAGGTATTTTCCCTTCTTGTCCGCATTCTCCGAAAGCTTATCGAGCTTTGAGAGAACAACCTCTGCAAGAGCTGCAGATGCAACATTACCACCGAAAGTAGCAGCATGGTCGCCAGGGGAAAAGATATCTTTTGCCTTTCCGAAAGCAACAGCAGCACCCATCGGGAGTCCACCACCAAGGGCTTTCGCAAGCGTCATGATATCCGGCTTGATACCATAGTGCATGAAGCAGAAAGGCTTACCGGTCCTGCCCATGCCACACTGTACCTCGTCGAATATGAGAAGAGCATCATACTCATCACAGAGTGCTCTGAGTCCTACGATGAAATCCTCATCAGCAGGTATTATTCCACCCTCTCCCTGGAGAGGTTCCACGATAATGGCAGCTGTGCGATCCGAAATCAGCGCTTTCACTGATTCAAGATTATTATAATCTCCGTAAACCACATCAGGGAGCATCGGAGCAAATCCTTTGTGATACTTCTCCTGACCGGTTACAGTCACTGCTCCATATGTACGGCCATGGAAAGAATGAAGGAATGATATGATTTCCGTCTTTCCTTTCTGGGAACCATACTTCCTTGCCATCTTCAGAGCCGCTTCATTTGCTTCAGCACCGCTGTTGCAGAAGAATACGGCATCGGAACCGGCTGCTTTATTAAGCATCTCTGCCGCATGGACAGCATGGGCATTGTAGTAAAGATTCGATGTATGAAGAATGCCAGAAGAGAGCACATCAAGAATGGCCTTCTTCTCATCCTCATCACCATAACCAAGCGCATTTACAGCTATTCCGGCTACGAAATCGAGATATCCCTTTCCATCCTCATCCGTAACGACCACACCCTTTCCGCTCTTTATCGCAATCGGAAACTGAGCATAGTTGTTCATATAATTTGCCTTGCCGAGCTTTACGATATCATCATTCATCATTTCTTCTCCTCCGGGAGCATCATTGTTCCGATACCTTCTGCCGTGAATATCTCAAGAAGGATTGAGTGCGGCAGACGCCCATCGAGAACGTGCACAGTCTGCACTCCTTTCTCAAGAGCATCCAGACAGCACTCTACCTTCGGTATCATTCCGCCTTTTATAATTCCCTCCGCGATAAGGCGCTTAGCCTCCCCCGCATTCATACGAGTTATCTTCGAAGAAGGATCATCCTTATCTTTGAGGATTCCCTCGACATCGGTAAGGAATACAAGCTTCTCAGCATTCATAGCACCAGCAATCGCGGATGCGGCATAATCTGCATTGATGTTATATGTCTGGGAGTATGCATCAACACCAACAGGAGAGATGACAGGCACAAACCCCGCTTCTATCAGAGTATTTATAAGCGTTGTATCAACGCTATCGATTTCTCCGACAAACCCCAGATCCCTTCCTTTATCATCCAGAAGTTTCTTCGCAACAAGTGTATGGCCATCCTTGCCATTTATGCCGCATGCCTTAATACCTACAGCCTCAAGATTCTCAACAAGGCTCTTGCCGATGGAGCCGGAGAGAACCATCTCCGCAACCGTTGCAGTCTCGGAATCTGTCACCCGCAGGCCATCAACGAAAACGCTCTCCTTTCCCATCTTCGCCAGCAGCGAGGATATCTCCTTACCGCCACCGTGGACGACTATAGGATTGAGGCCGAGGTACTTCAGCATCGCTATATCGCGGATAACGGATTTCTTCAGCTGTGCATCCACCATTGCCGATCCGCCGTATTTTATGACGACTGTCTCATTCCTGAATTTCCTGATATATGGAATAGCCCCGACAAGGACTTCCGCTTTTGCCTGTTCCTTCTCGTACATATTCAGCTCCTATAATCTCCGTTAATCTTCACATAATCGTATGTGAGGTCACATCCCCATGCAGTGGCTTCGGCCGCTCCCTGATGGCAATCGGCAAGAACATAAATCTCCTTCTCAAGGAGTATCTCCTTTGCCTTCTCCTCGCTGAACGGAATAGGTTCACCATTCTTCACAACATCAATCTCACCTTTAGAGGATGAGAAAGAGAGGTCTACCATGGATGGATCGAAATCAGCACCTGAGTATCCCATCGCACAGAGAATCCTACCCCAGTTGGCATCGGAGCCGAAGAAAGCGGCTTTCACAAGCGATGATGAGATAACAGCTCTTGCAAGAATCTTCGCGTCGTTCTTTGTCAAAGCGTTCACGACCTTCATCTCAATGAATCTTCCAGCCCCTTCCCCATCGCGGGTAATAAGCTTTGCAAGCGTTCCCAGAACATAGCTGAAAGCTTCTTTAAAAGCTTCGTAATCATCGGAGCCTTCTTTTATCTCAGCATTACCTGCAGTACCATTCGCAAGAACAATGCATGTATCGTTTGTGGATGTATCCCCATCGACGGAAATCATATTGAAGGTATCCTCTACCGTAGCTCCAAGAAGCTTATGAAGAGTTTCCTGGGATATAACAGCATCGGTTGTAATGAAACTGAGCATAGTTGCCATATTCGGATGGATCATGCCCGAACCTTTTGCCATTCCCCCGATAGTAACCGTCTTTCCGCTGATCTCAACAGTGGCTGCCGCTTCCTTGCTGAATGTATCGGTTGTGCAGATTGCCTCTGCCGCATCCTTTCCTCCGTTAACAGAAAGCAATGGGTAGAGCGTCTCGATACCCTTACCTATCTTCGCCATGTCGAGCTTCACGCCTATGACACCAGTTGAGCATACATAAACAGAGGATTTCTCTGTACCTATCAGAGAAGCGGCAATCTCCGCTGTCTTCTCGGCATCAAGAAGTCCCTGCTTACCTGTACAGGCATTGGCATTGCCGCTGTTGATGACAACAGCAGAAGCTTTCCCTGCCTTTGCAATTCCCTGATCCCATAGAACAGGAGCAGCCTTCACCTTATTCGTCGTGAATGTCGCTGCTGTCACAGCTTCCTTCTCTGAAATAATCATGGCCATATCCTTTTTGGCCTTCTTCAGACCTGCATGGATACCAGCCGCCTTGAATCCCTTAGGTGATGTCACGCCACCATCTATAATAGTCATTCCATTCTCCTCATAACGGCATTGCCGCACCGCAGGAAAGCCCTGCAGCTTCATCGCAACCGAAGACGATGTTCATGTTCTGCACAGCCTGCCCAGCCGCACCTTTCACAAGATTATCTATTGCTCCCATAGCCACGATATTCCCCGTACGCTCATTGATTCTGTAAGATATATCAACAAGATTCGTACCCTTTACATATCTCGTCTCAGGAAGCGCATCTATAAGCCTTACGAATTTCTCATTGCCATATGCTTCTTCATATGCATTCTTTACATCACTTTCCGATACGCCATCCTTAAGGCGCGCATAGCAAACGGAAAGGATTCCCCTGTTCATCGGAACAAGATGAGGCGTGAACTCGACCATCAGCGATTTGCCAGCGGCTTCAGAAAGCTCCTGCTCTATCTCTGGTGTATGGCGGTGAGTTGTCACACCGTATGGCTTGATCGATTCATTGACCTCACAGAAAAGAGAACCTAACTTCTCCCCCCTTCCTGCACCCGATGTGCCGCTTTTCGCATCTATTATTATGTTTCCCGTATCGATAAGGCCGTTCTTCACCAATGGATAGAGAGTCATTATCGAGCATGTTGTATAACAGCCAGGATTTGCAATGAGGCGTTTCCCTTTTATCGCATCCCTGTGGATTTCAGGAAGGCCATATACAGCTTCATTCAGCAAAGCTGGAGAATGGTGCTCTGTCTTATACCATTTCTCGTAAACGGCTTTGTCGTGAAGGCGGTAATCAGCGCCGAGATCTATCACAACGCATTTCTCAAGAAGCTTCTCCGTCACAAGCTTTGATGCAAGCCCTGCAGGAAGAGCAAGGAATATGACATCGGCACATTCCGCCGCCTTGTCTATATCATCTTCCTGAAGAACCAGATCACAGATTCCCCTCATCCCCGGATATATATCTGAAAACCTTTTGCCGGCATATGAGTGCGATGCGGGATAAACAACCTCCGCATCCGGGTGCATAGACAGAATCTTCACAAGCTCCGCGCCAGCATATCCAGTTGAACCAAGTATAGCAGCCTTAATCATGCCATCTCTCCTCAAAGATAGCATAATTATACACGTTTATCGGCTTTAATCTACTGGTTATGCATAAATATGTATTAAAACTGCATGCAACTTTGCATATTCCACACACTCGGATTCAGAAAAGAAACGCGAAAAGCTGAAATGAACGCAATCTGAAGAAGCGGCAATGCTTCTTGCACTGCCGCCATGTCTCAATACTCATCTTTAGGAAGGAGCCTGACCCTGTCAGGAGCAAAGTCTATAGAGACTTCCTCCCCCTCTTTGTAGATTTTCTTCGCATATGGATCATCTATCTCTACAAGAACCTCTCCGAAAGGAGTATCGACGAAAGATTCAATAGAAGCACCAAGGTATACATTAAGCTTAACGCGGCCATCTATCTTTCCCTCTCCTTTTCCAAGGATCCTGAGAGACTCAGGACGAGCCATTATGACAGCTTCTCCCGTAGTTACGTCCTTTGCAGCGTGAGTCACATCAACCATCTTGTTTCCAAGAGCACACTGATAATGAATGCCATCATGGCCTTTCACTTCAGTATTGAAGAACGCGGCTTTACCTACAAAGCCCGCAACGAATCTCGATTCCGGAGCTTCATAGATCTCTGAAGGAGAACCGATCTGCCTTATTACACCATCCTTCATTACAACAACCCGGTCCGAAAGGGACATAGCTTCCGTTCTGTCATGGGTGACATATACAGCTGTTATTCCCAGTGCCCTCTGGACTTTCTTTATCTCAACCCTCATCTGTTCACGAAGAAGCGCATCAAGGTTGGAAAGAGGTTCATCGAGAAGAAGCACCGATGGTGCTACTATAAGAGAACGTGCAAGAGCAACTCTCTGCTGCTGTCCACCTGAGAGTTTTGAAGGTGCACGATCTCCCATGTCCTTAAGGCCCAGGAGCTCAAGCATCTCCTCGACTCTCGTCTTTATCTCTTCCTTCGGAACCTTCCTCAGCTTGAGTCCATATGCAACATTATCGAAAACCGTCATATGGGGAAAAAGTCCATATGACTGGAACATCGTTGCTGTATCGCGCTTATTCGGAGGAAGCATTGTAACATCCTGATCTCCGATGAGAATCCTTCCTTCTGTCGGGAGCTCGAAGCCAGCTATCATCCTCAGCGTCGTCGTCTTTCCACATCCGGAAGGTCCGAGAAGCGTTACCAGCTCGCCCGGTTCGATGACGAAATCCGAATCATTGACAGCTATGACATCTGCCTTTCCCTTTACGTTCTTAAACCGCTTTGTAACATGCTCAAGTGTTACCGATACGCTTTTCTTTTCCATATTCAATCACCTCGAGGATATTGTCTTCTCAGTCAGCTTGTCGTCACGGACGATTGCATTCATGAGGAAGAAGACAGCCAGCACAATGACGATGAGAACGGTGGAAAGGACGCTGGCAAGTCCGAACCTGAGATTCTCGGAGAAGTTGAAGATAAGAACCGTAAGATGATTCCATCTCGCGCTTATGAGGAAGATGATTGCGGAAACCGCAGTCATGGATCTGACGAATGTATAGCTCATTGATGATATGAATGCGGGACGCACGAGAGGAAGCACTATCGTACGGAAAACCGTATTCACATCTGCACCAAGATCGGACGCAGCCTCTTCAATCGAGGGATCAATCTGATGCAGTGCCGCAATACCATTTTCCACTCCGACAGGAAGTTCTCGGATCACATAATTGATGACGATTATCGCACCGGTACCGACAAGAAGAATCGGAGGTTTATTGAATGCAAGGATATAGCTTATACCGATAAGCGTTCCAGGTATTGCATACGGTGTCATGATAAGTACTTCAAGAAGACGCTTGCCGGGGAACTTCTTCCTGACGATAAGCATTGCCGCGACCATTGCGAGAAGCCCTGCAATAGGTGTTGCAATAGCGGCAAGCGTGACGGTATCACGGATACTCGTCCAGCCTCTGGAAAGCGCTTCACCCCAGTTGTCGAGAGTGAATGAATAATCGATTCCCCAGTTACGGACAAAGCATCCCGCGATAATCGTAAGATAAAGCATCAGGATGAATGCCATTATCGCCCATGCAATAGCAGAGAGTGTTATGCGTACAGGCTTGTTGGTAAGATCTGTAAGCGTAGTGGAAGGCTTTCCGGTAACGGTTACATAGCTCTTTCTTGATACCCAGAAACGCTGAGCAAGGAATGCCGTAAGAGTTGGAAGCAACAGCAGGAATGAAAGAGCAGAGCCCGCACCGAGATCATTGCGTCCAGTTACAAGCATATAAGCTTCAGTCGAAAGTACACGATAGTCTCCGGCAAGAAGAAGAGGGTTTGCGAAATCGGCAAGGCTGTTTGTGAAGACAAGAAGCCATGCGGAAAGAACGCCAGGTATTGCCAGAGGGAATGTCACGGTACGGAATGTCTGCCACCTTGTTGCAGAGAGATCAAGAGCGGCATCTTCGACTGTGGAATCAATCTGCTTCAGTACTCCCGAAAGCGTCATGAATGCTATCGGGAACATTCCTATCGTCTCAACAAGAACCAAGCCACCAAGGCCATATATCGAGGCATCGAGATGCAGAAGCTGCTTCGATATAAGACCATTGTTACCAAAGAGGAGGATAATCGAGAGAGAAAGCGAGAAAGGAGGAGAAATGACAGGCATCGTTGCAAGCGTCGTCATAAGCTTCTTCTGCTTAAAGGCTGTCCTCTCGATAAGGAACGCAAACAGGAAGCCGACAATCGTTGAGCAGGTAGCTGTAAGCACTCCGAGCTTCAGAGAACCCCAGAGAGCCTGAAGATATGTCGGTGAAAGACATCGCTTCCATGTTGCGAAGGAGAAACGGCCTTCCTGTATAAACGAGAGCCTGATGGCTTCGAATATAGGGAATGCCACAAAGAGTCCGACAATCACGAAAAGCGCCAGGACAAGGAAGCCTGTCATCGGATCTCTTGTGAAAAGAAGAATTGCCGAAATTATCAGGAAGATGAGTGCAAAACCTAGAAGAAGCACGCGTAACAGATTCTCGAATCCTGTCACAGCAGCTTCTGGAACGGCTATTATTATCGTTCCTATGACAAAGGCACCGCTTTCGTCAGCAACAGGTATGAAATACAGCTGACTATCGCTGACACCGGAGACAACATCATCCGGTTCTGCAGAAAAGTCTATCGGATAAAGCTGCTGCATCAGCATCGGCTCGAGATAATAACAACTATCCATCGCCTTCCTGAAAGCATCTGTGTCCTTATTGCTTTCATACAGTGATAAAAGCGCCTCGGATCCTGCCATAGGAGCAAAATCCCAAAGCTCTTCATCATACGTGAGGTATGCACTTCTTGCTCCTGGTATCATCTCGGAAACAGAGGAAAGCCATCTGTTGGCACTATCCTCATCGAGATCTTCCGGAGCAGTTCTTGCAAAAAGCTCGATCTCACTGAAATTACGTTCATCAACATATTCAGTAAAAGATGTTACAAGCTGGTTGTATATCCAGAACACCGCCAGTGAGAAAAGGATGGCAATGACAGCAAACTGGATGATTCTCTTTTTTGTAAACATCGGCAATTCCTGGGAAAAGTCATGAAAGTGCCCTGTCGGAGAGGCAGGGCACATACCTATCAGCCGCGCTTATTTCCAATCTCTGTTGTCCAGCGGTTGAGAATGCGGTCTTTATTTGCAGGATCTCCATCCCATGCGAAATCCTGGTCTACAGTCTTGATATCGTTGATGGAAAGTGCGTTCGGATGTGTCGGAGCTCCATTGGCTACGAGAACGACATACCACTGTGTGAAGATATCCTGAGCGTCCTTATCGGAGATGATCCAGTCATAAAGCTTCTTTGCATTTACCGGATCTGGTCCATTCTTTACGATGGACATCGATGCAAGCTCAAATCCCGTTCCTTCCTCAGGTGCTGTAATCTCGATATTTGCGCCGGCATCCTTGAGCTTTACCTGATCATGAGCGTATCCGATTGCGATTGGAATCTCACCTGTTGCAACGCTCTTTCCAGGCGCTGAGCCGGATCTTGTATACTGATCGATATTCTTATCGAGCTCAGTCATATACTCCATCATCGCATCTTCTGTGCCGAGGACATAAATCATCGTTGTAAGGACATTGTAAGCTGTTCCGGATGAGTTCGGATTAGCCATTCTGATATATCCCTTATATGATGGATCAAGAAGATCTGCCCATGAGTGCGGTACTTCAAGTCCGAGTTCCGCAGCTCTGTCGAGATTCGTTACGAATGTAAGAGGACCTACATAGAGTCCGATCCAGTAATTATCAGGATCACGATACTGAGATGGTGTATTCCTTGAATAACGGCTTACATAAGGCGCTGTAAGGCCCATTCCCTTTGCTGTGATATGATCCAGTCCTACTCCGCCAACCCAGATGGATGCCTGAGGATTGGATGCCTCAGCCTGAAGTCTTGCAACAGCCTCACCTCCAGAGAGACGTACAAAGTTTACATGTATACCAGTCTCTTCTTCGAATTTTGCGAACAATGCTGCTGCAAGCGGCTCCTCAAGAGTCGTATAAGCGTTTACGGATTCTGCTGCAAATGCAGGGACGGCAATAAGCAATGCAAGAAGCAGTGCTATAAGCGTTCTCTTCATTTTATCTCCTTCTGTCTGCGCAACGCGCATTCATTCAGGGGGCTTACCTCAAACCCCGGTTAACAAAATGATAACATGTAATCCGCAACAGACAACAAAATCTATTTGGAAGAACAAAGCCACCCCGTGTGATTTTCAGGGTGGCATGATAGTACTTGATAATTCAGATTATTCTATCACTTCTCTTCCTTCAGTTCCGTAAGATCATAAGGAGTCGTCTGGTAGACAAAGTAGTTGAGCCAGTTCGAATAAAGGAGATTCGCATGTCCTCTCCATCTCATGATCGGCTCCTTCGTCTCATCATCCGAAGGAAAGTAATTTGCAGGAATGGCTGTATCAAGACCGAAGGCTTTATCCCTCAGGTACTCATTCTTCAGCGTATCCCTGTCATACTCAGAATGCCCCGTGATGAATATCTGACGCCCATTCTTTGTCATGGAGGCATAGATACCGGCCTCTTCAGATAATGAAAGTATCTTCAGTCTAGGCTCATTGAGCATCGCGGCCCTGTCAGATTCGGTATATCTGGAATGAGGGACATAGAACGTATCATCAAAACCACGGAGAAGAACCGGATTCTTATAGATGACACGATGAGGGAAGACACCGAAAAGCTTCTTCCCGAGATTCACCTTGCCTATCCCGAAATGATAATAAAGCGCAGCCTGAGCTCCCCAGCAGATGTGGAACACAGAATGAACATGGCTTTTCGACCATTCCATTATATGGCAGAGCTCATCCCAATATTCGACATCCTCAAAAGGCATGTTCTCGACAGGGGCTCCTGTTATTACCATGCCATCGAAGTTCTCATTCTCAATAGCACTGAACGGCTTATAGAAGGAAAGCATATGCTCTTCCGGGGTGTTCTTCGAGACATGGCTCTCTACCTGCACAAGTGTAAGCTCAACCTGCAGAGGAGTATTGCCGAGAAGTCGCGACAGCTGTGTTTCCGTAGCAATCTTGGTCGGCATGAGATTAAGAAGCGCGATGCGGAGCGGCCTCATATCCTGAGTACGGGCACGCTTCTCAGTCATAACGAAGATATTCTCTCCCTCAAGCGTTTTCCTTGCAGGAAGCCTATCGGGGATTTTTATAGGCACTTAAGCGCCTCCTCGATATCCTGGATGATATCGCCAACATCCTCAATTCCCACCGAGAATCGAACAAAACCAGGATCGATTCCTGCTTCTCTGAGCATCTCATCGGAAAGCTGTCTGTGTGTAGTGGAGGCAGGATTGAGAACGGAAGTACGTGCATCTGCAACATGCACGACGATGCTTGCAAGCTTCAGGGAATCCATGAAGTGCATCGCAGCTTCCCTTCCTCCTTTCATCGAGAAGGAGACGACACCAGAAGCCATTCCTCCCTCAAGATACTTCATGGCTTTCTCATGCTCTGGAGATGACTCAAGACCTGGATAGCTCACGCTCTCTATGAGGTCAGTCCTTGAAGAAAGGTACTCCGCGACCTTCATCGCATTCTCGCTGTGCCTTCTTATCCTGAGATCAAGCGTCTCAAGCCCGAGATTGAGAAGGAAAGCCGCCATCGGCTGAGGAGTTGAACCGAGGTCTCTCATCAGCTGTGTCCGTGCTTTGGTTATATAGGCACTTTTGCCGAAAGTCTCCGTATACACTACACCATGATATGATTCATCGGGTTCTGTAAGTTCCGGATATTTTCCGCTCTTCTCCCAATCGAAATTCCCGCTGTCGACAATCATTCCTCCGACAACAGCTGCATGTCCATCCATGTACTTCGTAGTTGAATGGATCACGATATCGGCACCGAACTCAAAAGGTCGGCAGAGGATAGGAGTCGCGAATGTATTGTCGATAATCACAGGAAGGCCCTTCGAGTGCATCAGAGGAACGAAGCGGTCGAAATCAAAAACCTCGAGCGAAGGATTCGCTATTGTCTCTCCGAAGAAAAGCCGTGTTCTTGAATCGATATGGGAAAGAATCTCATCATCGCTCATCGAGGCATTAACAACACGAGCCTCGATTCCCATTCTCTTCAGCGTCACGAGGAAAAGGTTCGTCGTACCGCCATAGAGGTTTCCCATCATCAGGAAGTTATCACCAGAGGATGCTATGTTGAAAACAGAGATAAGAGACGCGGCCTGACCTGATGAGGTCATCATGGCCCCTACTCCGCCTTCAAGCTCTGCAACCTTCTTCTCGACGCATTCAACCGTAGGGTTCGAGATGCGTGTGTACATATGGCCGGGAGTCTTCAGATCGAAAAGAGCCGCAAGCTCTTCAGATGATGTATATTTGTATGTCGTGCTCTGATAAATAGGGAGCACTCTGGGCTCGCCATTCTCCGGGGAATAGCCGCCTTCTACGCAGATTGTTGCTTTTTTCCAGTTTTTGTCCATGATGGCATTCTACACATCACCGGACTTTTAGTCGATTATCTCACGTCCTCTACAATGGTTTCAGGAGCTTCCAGAAGCGTATCAGGGAACACGAGGTTCTTCTTGAATATCTTCAGTGCCGAAGCGAAATAATAACCGTCACAGATTCTCTCATCGAGATTGAATACGAAATCAACAACACGGCGTTTCTTCACATTGCCATCGATATCGAGAAGCAGTTCAGGACGCTTTGCACCGAAAGCGAGGAACAAAGGCACGTTGCCGAAATTATAGAGATGGTGTTTTATCGGCGGTATATTCAGCGAAGCCATGCTCGTTATGAAGAGAGAGCCATGGAACGGGGAAAGCGCTGTCAGGAATGATGGGAGGAACCCGAAATAATCGAGGGTCTTGAGGAACCAGATTGCCCACTTCTTAACAAGCCCTGGAATGTATCCGATGATTCTCGCGGCAGCATCCACACCACCTTCATCGCCACCTTCATATACTTCCTTCAGCGCTGCATTGACCTTGTCATATACATCGTAAAGAGTATCGGAAGGCTCGAAGACAAGCTTGATTGTAGTTTCCTGCCCTTCAAGGCTCATCTTCTTCTTTACTGCCATATTTATAACTATATTGTTACGGGCATAGATCTTCTGTCCGCGGATGAATCTGTTTACAGCAGGACGCTGTGAGATAGTCCTGACATATGCCGCTATGATGATATGCAGAATGCCGATGGAGTCATATCCATCCTGGCGAAGACGGCGTATCAAAGCTTCAGCTCCGCTTACGTCAAAGCTTTCATTTATCGTATTCTGGCTATCGCTCCGTTCGACCATGATATACGGAACAATGGTTGTGAACGGATCGAGCGATTTTAAACGGCGCCCTTCTTTCATCATCCCTATATTACAGGAGAAAAGAAAATTATTCCATCTATATGAAGTTTGTGTGAGCTTTTATCTTAAAATGAATACCAGATGCATATTTATTCTAATTTTTACATATTGCTCACAATTTAATTGACCAATATGGGTTTCTACCTGACAATAAGGAAAAAGGAGCTTGAAATGGCTGATATCCACTTCTATACAGGGGATAGTTTTCCCCTTGAACTGCATAAAGTACGTATCGTACAGAAACTCAATCTGGTACCGGTCGAAAGACGCGCCGAGGCAATGGCTGAAGCGGGATACAACACATTCCTTCTGAAGAACAAGGATATTTATCTCGATATGCTTACGGACAGCGGCGTCAACGCAATGAGCGACAGGCAGCTTGCAGCGATGATGGTGGCGGATGACAGCTACGCAGGCAGCGCTACTTTCACAAGGCTTACCGATGCACTTGAAAGAATATTCGGCACGAAATACTTCCTGCCAGCCCATCAGGGAAGAGCAGCGGAGAATATCATAGCTATGACCTTCGTGAAAGAAGGTTCAATCATCCCGATGAATTATCATTTCACGACAACGAAGGCTCATATAACAAGACTCGGGGGCATCGTCGAGGAAGTGGTGATTGATGAAGGCGTGAAGATAACGAGCGACTACCCTTTCAAAGGCAATTTCGATCTCGACAAGCTCGATAAGCTCTTCAGGGAAAATGGCGACAGGATTCCTTTCGTAAGAATCGAAGCCGGCACCAACCTGATAGGAGGCCAGCCGCTCTCGCTGGAGAACATCGAGAAGACTGCAGATCTTGTCCATAAATACGGGAAACTCGTGGTGATGGACGCAAGCCTTCTTCAGGATAACCTTTACTTCATCAAGACGAGGGAAGAAGGAGCGAAGAATCTCTCCATACCGGAAATAACGAAACGGATTGCGAATAAGATGGACATAATCTACTTCTCTGCACGCAAGCTCGGTTTTGCAAGAGGCGGCGGAATATCGATGCACGACAAAGCCCTCTATCTGAAGATGAGGGAGCTTGTACCGATGTTCGAAGGCTTCCTGACATATGGTGGAATGAGTGTGAGGGAAATGGAAGCGATGGCGGTTGGTCTTGATGAGACAATGGATATGGATGTCATATCACAGGGGCCATTGTTCATCGAATACATGACCAATGAACTTATAAAGCTCGGCGTTCCGGTAGTGACACCTCCGGGAGGTCTCGGCTGTCATCTCGATGCGACAAGGTTCATTCCGCACGTGAAGCAGGAGGAATATCCTGCGGGCGCTCTTGCGGCAGCTGTATATATCGCGGGAAGCATCAGGGGAATGGAAAGAGGCACGATTTCCGAGCAGAGGGAGCCTGACGGATCCGAGCATCTCGCCTCCGTAGAGCTTCTGCGTCTTGCGCTTCCGCGGCGTGTTTTCACAGCTTCTCAGGTGAAATATGCGGTGGACAGGATAAAGTGGCTTTATGACAACAGAAAGCTTATCGGAGGACTGAAATTCGTAGAGGAACCCTCTTCGCTGAGATTCTTCTTCGGGCGTCTTGAGCCTGTCTCCAACTGGCCGGAGAGGATTGTCAGGAAGTTCAGGGAGGACTTCGGAGAAAGCCTCTGAAAAAAGCTCTATTACAATCTGCCCAGTTGCGATAGTATCGAGACATGGAACAGAGCGAACTGGGAACAAGAAGCGTGCCGGGGCTCGTGATGAAGCTCGCTATCCCGATGATAGTCGCGCAACTTGTAAATGGCTTGTACAGCATAGTAGACAGAATATATCTCGGACATATAGAGGGAACCGGAGCAGAGATACTGACTGGAGTTGGGATCACATACCCGATCATCCTGCTCATCACGGCATTTTCAAACCTCATCGGATCAGGAGGAGGACCGAGGGCCGCGATAAGACTCGGACAGAAGGAACAGCAGAAAGCAGAGGAGATTGTCGCAGTCTCCACTGCTTCTCTTATTGTGATGTCAGTCATCCTCATGATTGTCTTCTATGCCTTCAAGACTCCCCTTCTTTACGCATTCGGAGCATCTGAAGCGACGATAGGATATGCAAATGAGTATCTGATGGTGTATCTGATCGGAACGCCGTTTGTTCAGCTTACACTTGGTCTCAACCCGTTCATCTCTGCTCAGGGCAAAACAATGATGAGCATGCTCACCGTTATCATAGGAGCTGCACTGAACATCATCCTCGACCCGATATTCATCTTCGTGTTCGGAATGGGTGCCGCTGGCGCTGCCATCGCTACCGTCATAAGCCAATTCGTATCCGCTCTGTATGTGATTCTGTTCCTCGCAGGAAAAAGCAGTACGCTCCGTCTCCGCTTCAAGGATCTCAGGATAAACTTCAGAGTTCTCATGCCGATACTCGCACTCGGCGTATCTCCATTCATAATGAGCGCAACCGAAGCCGCGATAAACGTCGCATTCAATTCACGCCTTCAGATGATAGCCGGAGATATGGCTGTAGGAACGATGACGATATTCGCCTCGATACTCACATTCATAAACATGCCGCTGACAGGAATGAACCAGGCGCTCACCCCGCTTGTAAGCTACAATTTCGGAGCTGATCTGAAAGACAGGGTAAAGGAAATCTATTTCTTCGCGCTCAAGGTTGAATTCCTCTACTGCTTCATCTCCTGCTCGATATGCAACATATTCCCGAGAACGGCAATAGGATTATTCACATCAGATCCAGAGATGCTTGCATATGCCACCCCGTACATGAAATTCTTCATAACAGGATTCACGATCTTCGGTCTTCAGTCATGTTCCCAGAATACTTTCGTAGGTCTTGGACAGGCTGGAAAATCGCTTTTCCTCGCTATATTCCGCAAGCTCATACTCCTCATTCCGCTCGTGTATATTCTCTCATCAACATCGCTCGGAGTGACAGGAGTCTTCCTTGCAGAATCCATTTCGGATGCCACTTCAGCACTCACGACATTCACGATTTTCATGACAACATTGCCTGGAATTCTGAGGCGTGGAGCACCCAGACCATAGTTTTTCCTTGCACGGCTTATAGAATAATTATACGATACCTATATGCCGGAATACAGATTATCTGGGGCAACGAAGAAGATAATAGGATTCTCAGGGCGCATTCAGCCCAAGGATCCTGACGCTCTTACGGATGACCTTATAAATAATATAAATACTATGAAGATACCTCCGAGGGACAAGAGGAGACTCCTCTGTTCCTCCCGGGATACTTCGATTTCAACCTTCATAATACCAGTCACGGATGGTGCAGTTACAGGATACTATTTCTCGGATCCGAAGCTCTCTGAGCTGACAGGTCTTGTGCCGCTCACGATATTCTGTCATGGCGGCGGATGGGTGTTCGGCAATATGGATTTCTACTCCGTGTTTCTCAGGCACCTTGCTGAAGTCACGGAATCTGCAATCCTTTTAATAGACTATCGACTGGCACCGAATTATAAATTCCCTACAGCTGTTGAAGACTGCTACGATGCTCTTCTCTGGGCAGCGGAAGGAGCGAAATACTGGAAAGTCGACCCAGACAGGATTTTCATCGCAGGTGACAGCGCAGGCGGTAATCTTGCAGCTGCGACAGCACTGCTCGCAAGAGACAGAAAGGGACCGCAGCTTGCAGGCCAGATTCTCTTCTACCCTATAACCGACTGCCGGCTCAGGACAGAATCAATGCTCACCCATAAAGACAGTCCGATGCTCAACGAGAAGATGCTCTCTTTCTATGTAAAGAACTATGCAAGGGAGCCTAAGGATATACTCGCACCACTCTTCTCCCCCGCCCTGTCTACAGATCTCTCAAGGCTTCCACCGGCTCTTATAATCTCAGCGGAGCTTGATCCATTATGTGATGACGGAAAACTGTATGCGGATGCGCTCAATGCAGCGGGCACGAAAGCAAATGCACTGACGGTGAAAGGTGCCTATCATGGATTCATGCCATATAAGCACAGTATAGGAAGAGCCGAAGGCGAATGTGCCATGAGGCAGTTCGTCTCCGGTCGTCCGGTAGAAAACGTGGTGCTCTCAACAGAGAACGAGATGAGGAAGAAGATCTGATCAGATCTCTCCCTTCAAATCTATATTTCTGCCTGTAATACCGACATATGCGCCGGACGCAGCCTCGCTGGTATCAGGATGAGCAAGCAGCCATTTATTAGCGGCAAAGAGAAGTCCATCTTCCCACGTCTCTGCCTTAATCTCCGGCTTTGCCTCATTCGTACCTTTCGGAAGCACTACAAGGCACTTGAATACACCGCATGGTGCATAATGCAGTGTTGTCTCATAGACAATGACAGGAACACCTGCAGGAACACGGAATGCCTTCACTGCCGATGAATCAATCTTCTCATCTCTTATATCCTGCACTCTTGCAAGCAGAAGGACAAATGAACCCGAAGCCACATTGACCTCGCTTCCCCTGTGATACTCAAGGCAGTTCAGTTTCGTGTTGGTACCAGAGCAGTACCCGATCTGAATAGGCATTCCGCCATACACATGATCCGAAAGCCAGGAATACACAGGAAGCGCCTCAAGCTCTGCCGAAGAAGGAACATACACGGTTCCATCCTCCGGACAAGGAGAAACACTGTCGAGCTTCTCAAGAAGGGCCGATGTATCGAGCCCTTCCACAACCTTTCCATAATCTCTGAATTCCTCAGAATAGACATCGTAGATTTTCATAACACACCTATTATACAGAAAGTTCGTTATAGTATTACACGAATATTACAGGGTATAAAAAAAAGAATCTAAATCTTTTGGCGTGTAATCTGGAGGTCATACGGCCTCCTTATTGCTGTTCTCAGGAAGCCTGAAGACGGTCTGCATCAGACGCTTCTGGTTGTATGGCTTCTTCTGAACCACAGTCAATATAGTAGACAAGAAAAAGAAAAGATTAGCAGTTGTTCATGAAAAACTCCTTTTCAATCTCGTTCGGTGTCTTGTAACCAATAGAGGAATGGATCCTCTTTGAGTTGTAATAACCAT
>JADIMF010000017.1 GCA_017694915.1 Candidatus Ornithospirochaeta stercoravium | reverse complement strand
TTACTTCTTCGTATCAGAAAACACTCCTGTGTAAATTCCTTACATACTGTGCGGCAGTGCGCAACAAACGCAAAATAGAGTGGATTTATTTACATCAGACGAAGTTGATACTGATTGGCTTTATGATTGCTTAAGAGAAGACATGTAAACCGTGCGACAAACTTTGAACAGCCGTGATTCCGCTACTTTGACTAGTCTGATTTGGTGTGTGGCTCAGTGGAGTTCGGTACTGGCTCAACATGAATAGGCGCACTGGCTCTGCGGGGCCGTTGTACGCATAGGGGTATGTCTATATCATGATTTTCGATTAGTATCGCTGGTACGTTTTTGGTACGTTTCTAGGAAAAAATAGCTTATTCCTGACAGAATATGAAAAATCTGTAGAAAATAAGTACTTACAGGATAATAAGATGTAAATAGGCTTAAAATGCCATTTTATGTTGCAGAGTGTTGCGGATATTACGTTCGCTAATCCTCTTTCTCCCGGAGCTGACGCGGTACATCGCTTCCATCGGCGATATTGGCATTGTAGTAATCGACATCCTCTTCCGTCATATCATAGCCATGCTCACGGGCAAAAGGAACAAACACATCCCTTGTGATATCCTCCGGATTCCCAGGATATTCCATTATCCTTTTATCCAGCTCAATCCTCACATCATCATTCTCATCCACATATAGAAGGAATGCATCCATGATATTATCAGCCATAGTCCCTCCTTCTGAATATTGTAAACTACAATGCAGGAAAGAGATACAAAAAGATAATGGCGGCGTCAGATGATGATGACCTTCTTCTCCGCCTTTTCTCTCACCTCTCCGATAACAAAAGCATCGCCATCCATTCTCTTCACATATTCATCAGCATCGCGCTGTGACATGAACAGAAGCAGTCCGCCTGATGTCTCAGGAGAATACAACGCATCTGAAAGCGTTTTATCAAAATCCTCCGGGAATGACACCATCAGAGCAAGGTAATCCTCGTTTGTATATCTTCCTTCCGGAATGAAACCATAGCGTGCCGCTTCAAACGCACCAGAGAGGAATCTGATGGAAGAAGAATCAATCTCAATTGAAACACAGGATGCGGCAGCAACCTCAGAGCTATGTCCAATGAGGGAGAAACCAGTTACATCTGTTGCGGCGTGAACGGAAAGACCTTCCGCCATCTCCTTTGCCTTTTTATTGAGAGTACACATCTGCTCTATCGCGGCTTCAGCATCAGATGCAGCTGCTTCTCCCGCTTTAAGTGCTGTCATGAGAATCCCGACACCGAGTTTCTTCGTTAAAACGGCTTTATCGCCAGGAACAGCGCCTTTATTCGACCAGACAGCGTTTTTATCAGCAAAACCGGTAACGGCAAGACCGAACTTCGGTTCCCTGTCGGAAATGGTATGACCACCTGCAATGACAACACCAGCCTCATCGGTTTTGGCCATCGCACCCTCCATTATCCTCTTCATGACTGAAATATCCAGACAGGACGGAAAGCACATGAGGCTCATTGCTATTTTCGGTTCTCCCCCCATCGCGTAGATATCGGAAATGGCATTTGCGGCAGCAATCTGACCGAAACGATAAGGATCATCAACCATGGGAGGAAAGAAATCGACAGTCTCGATAAGAACACGATCTCCACCTATGTCATACACAAGGGCGTCATCTGCGCTCTCGAAACCTTCAATCAGCATCTCACTCTGACGGACAGGAAGGGAATCAATGACCTTATGCAATTCGCCAGGCGGCAATTTGGCGTTGCATCCTGAAGATCTCACAAGCGATGTCAATTTCACCTCTTCCATATAACCCTCCAGCTGTTTCCGTCTTTTTCATACACGGCTTCCGTGTTCTCATCGGTCCATTTCTCATCGAACGGTAAAGTGAAGAACACAGCAGTTCCACACGATGATGACAGAGCGCGGGGAACAGGTCTCATCTCCGAATCCCCGCCTATCCTCTTATGGAACATCATCGCTCCATAATGGCTGTGGAATGTCGCTACTTTGATATCTTCAGCGTCCAGCACCCTCTGCCTTCCTCTGTCTCGACATTATATCCGACTGCCATGGCATAACGCGTGACATTCTCTCTGGAAGCACGATTATCAACAATAACTGTAAGTCCTTCAGGACTCTCCTTGAGAGCCTTCTTGGTCATAATAACTGGTTCAGGGCAGCTGTAGCCCGATGTATCAAGAGTTTTCATGCCTTTCTCCTCTCCTTCATGGTCACGATGGATGCAATAGCGATAAGTATTATGATTCCCACAATAAGTGCAACTTTTCCGTTTATTCCGGGGCCTTCATTCGCAGCGGATGCAAGCGAGAAATTGTGAGCGAAAGCAGCACCTGTAAGCATTCCAAGAACAGCCATAGCACTATCTGATGAACCTTCCCCTGCTAGTATGAGCTGACGGAGCGGACATCCTCCGAGCATCACAGAACCAAGGCCTACAGCAACCATTCCGAGGAAATTCCAGAGATGCTTTGAATGGGCAACCGGCTGCCCCTCGAATCCTATGGAGAAGTTTCCTGTGATTATGTTCCCTATGAGAGAAGCAACAAAAATCCCGATGAATCCGATGATGAGCGTGTAGTCACGAACGAGGAATATGTCTCTTATACCACCTGCCATACAGAGCCTTGTACGCTCCGCCGCAACACCTACGATAAGGCCTGCAAGAAGCGCAGCTGCAACAGGCGCTCTCATCGATCCTGGTCCTGTCTCAGAAAAGAGGAAAAGCGATGGAAACGCGAGAAAACACACAAAAAGAAGAACAGTTGCAAACGGCAGCGCAATTCCTTCCACAGCGCTCTGTCTCTCCGCTTTTCCAAGCGTGAATCCGTTTGAGAGGAATACACATCCGATAGCTATGCCAGCAATGAATCCCAAAAGTCCGACAAAGGCATTCAGATCGCCTCCTCCAAGACGGAGAACCATTCTCAGAGGGCATCCGAGGAACACAAGGGCTCCTATCATCACTATGAATCCGATAACGAATCTCAGAACCGGGGATGAACCGCCTTTCGGTCTGAAATCCTTTCCTATTACGCTTATGGCAAATGAGCCAAGAATGATTCCGATTATCTCAGGTCGCACATACTCGACAATCGGCGCGGTATGGAGGTGAAGCGCTCCCGCTGTATCGCGGATAAAGCATGCGATGCAGAATCCCATATTTTTTGGATTTCCAAGAGCAACAAGAACAACGGCTGCTATACCGATGAGGATTCCAGTAATACCTAGTTTCTGTTTATCTTCGATTTTCATAACAATCGAATCCTACCATCATACTTTTTCAAATACAATGGAAATCTGTGTTATTATGTACACATGCGAGTCTATCTTGATAACGCTTCAACATCATTTCCGAAAGCACCGGGAGTTGCTGAAGCTATCAGTGAATATATAAATACAAGAGCTGCAGGATTATACAGGACGGTATCAGGAAAGGAAGAGGAAATCTTCGACACCCTCTTTTCCCTGCGTTCGATGATATCCTCGCTCTATTCATACAACCATCCCGAATGCGTGGCCTTCACACGAAATGTCACGGAAGCTCTGAACTGGATAATCAAAGGATTGTTCACATCGTCAGATCACATCATCGTCTCATCCAACGAACACAACGCGGTGATGCGGCCGCTGAATGAGACAGGGATACGTTTTACAAGAATTCCTTCCGACAGAAAGGGATATAATGATTATTCATCGATTGAAGAACTTCTGACAAACGATACCAAGGGGATAATCATAAATGCCGCGGGCAATGTATCAGGAGCGATACAGGATCTTTCCATTCCTGCAGAATTTGCCGCAAAGCATCACCTTCTTCTAATTATCGATACAGCGCAGGCTTCCCCCTATGTGGATATCAACATGGAGGAGCTTGGAGCCGCGGCAATAGGTTTTACAGGACACAAGGGCTTTCTCGGGCCAGATGGAACTGGAGGAATGATACTCAGACGCGATGTGGCAGAAAGAATCCAGCCATTGATCGCAGGAGGAACCGGAAGCGAAAGTGACAGCGAGGATGTACCGCACACACTGCCGGAAAGACTTTCTCCGGGAACTGAGAACATGACAGGTCTCACAGGTCTTGAATGCGCGATGCGATATTCCCTTGCGACTCTCAAGGAAAACCATGAAAGAGCCATGCAGATGACAGAAAGACTGTATGAAGGGCTGGAAAGAATAGACGGAATAGAGATAAAAGGACCTGGAATAAATGAAAGAAGATGTTCTGTCATCTCAATATCTTCCGACAGAAAAGATATTTCCGAGATAGCCTCGCTTCTTCTCAACCGGGGAGGCATAGAGACAAGAGTCGGACTTCACTGTGCGCCTTCCGCTCACAGAAGCCTCGGTACATTTCCTTCCGGAACCCTGAGGTTCTCACCCGGCCCTTTCACATCTGAAGACGAAATCGATCACACGCTGTCGATTCTCAAGGAGATCATGAATGAGTGAATACTACAGGATGTTTCTCAGGACTGCCGAAGAAGGAGTCATTGAAAGACGCACGGACATCAATACAGGAGAAGAGGCTTTATATTCCAATGGAAAATTCATTGCATCCAGTTCTGGAAGAACGGATTTCGACGCAGATCTTCTCGTGGAGAAAGTCAGAAGCGAACCCCATATCATCGCATTCGGAGCCGGACATATAGGGAAAGCCCTGTACGATCTGGCAGTGCTCAATGACATGAAGATGACGGTGCTTGATGATAGGAAGGAGCTTCTCACAGAAGAGAGGTTCCCTCTTGCTGAAAGACATATAGACAACTACGAGAACCTGCTGATAAGGGAATATCCTGCGGTTTCACCATATTATGTAATCTTCACTCACGGCCATGAGTACGATACAGCGTGCCTTGAATACGCCCTGAAGCATAAAGCTTCATACATCGGCATGATAGGCTCGAAAAAGAAAACGGAGAGAACATTCTGCCTGCTCAGGGAAAAAGGATTTAGCGAGGATGACATCAGACGGGTGCATGCTCCTATAGGACTGGCAATAGGAGCTGAAACGCCGGAGGAAATCGCCATATCCATCATGGCTGAGATAATAAGCGCATTCAGATCGGAAAAGAATGTCTCGGTGTTTGATGCTGACCTGTTAAGGATTCTTGCCGAAACCGAAGAAGGGATCGTAATCAGGATAATAGACAAACACGGCTCTGCCCCAAGGGAAAGAGGCTCAATGATGCTCGTCACAGAAAAGGGAAGCTATGGGACGATCGGAGGCGGAGCGATTGAAAAAGATGCCGCTGAGACTGCAATAAAAATGCTTCGGGAGAATAAGAAACATCTCCTGAAGCATTACAGCCTTAAAGCCGATGATGACCTTGGAATGGTCTGCGGAGGCGATGAGACGCTGCTCTTCTCATCGCTCTGATCAGAATTTTCCGAGACCCTTCAGTATCTTCTCACCTGTTATAGGCCATGAACGTACCCATACACCTGTAGCATCGGCAATTGCCATAGCTATCGCTGGAGCCGCTCCATTGCAGGCTATCTCAGATATAGATTTGGCACCGAATGGACCGAACTTATCGTTTATGTCTATCAGCTCTGCACGGAAATCATCAGGGGCCTCATTGATCATCGGAACACCATAATCCGTGAAATCAGTGGTAAGGCATCTGCCATCCTTGTCGAGCACCATATCCTCATACAGTGTATGGCCTATGGATTTCATTGCGGCACCATACATCTGGCAGAGAGCAAGCTCCGGGTTGATCGGCGTACCGGCATCCTGCAGTGCATAGAACTTCAGGACCTTTATCTCACCGGTCTTCACATTGACAGCGACCTCAGCAAAATGAGCACCGTAAGGCACTGCAAAATTCGGAGTCGTGAATGATCCGGTACCAATCAGCTGACCACGGCCATCGCCTGCAGTCGCATCATGGGAAAGCTGGAAGTATGAAAGTTCCTTTCCACTACTGAGAGACTTCACCTTACCAGGGTATTCAAGCACGAGATCCTCTTCCTTCTCTCCCATCTGAAGTGCAGCCTCATGAAGCATCTTCGTCTTGAGATCCTCTGCCGCCTTAAGTGATGCGTTACCTGAGAAATATGTACCAGACGATGCATATGCACCGGTGTCGAACATACAGGAATCGGTATCACCAGAGACAACTGAAACCTTCTCAAGAGGCACCTGAAGAATCTCAGCAGCCACTTTTGCGGAGATGGTATCAAGGCCTGTTCCGAGATCTGCACCTCCGGAAAGGACAAGCACAGTTCCATCTGTCAGGAGCTTTACCTGGGCATTTGAATGATCGAGGCCGGGAAGTCCTGAGCCCTGCTGTATCATCGCAAAGCCTTTGCCTATCTTCCAGTCTGGATCATCAGATGTTTCCTTCTTACCCCACTCTATCATCTCACCGCCAAGCTCAAGAGCTTCCTTAAGTCCGCAGGAACCGACAGGAACAACAGTTCCCTCCCTGCCTTCTCCGAGGCCCTTGAGGATTTCAAGCATATAGCCTTCTTCGACAATGTTCTTCTTCGCCATCTCAAGCGGATCGATTCCGAGCTTCTGGGCAAGTTCTCCCATACATGAGATGATTCCGAAGTATCCCTTCGGAGCACCATATCCCTGATAAGCACCTGTAGGCGGAATGTTCGTGTAATACGTGATGAGATCGTAGTACATGTTATCAACACGGAAGATAGGAAGCGTCTTGGATGAGGCATTCATAGGAACCGTGAGACAATGATTACCATATGGTCCGGTATTGGCTCTGACATCCATATAGATCGCTGTTATCGTTCCATCCTTCTTTCCACCCATCTTCACCCGGACTCTCATCGGATGACGTGTGGAGTTCGCATAGAATTCCTCTGCTCGTGTGTTGCGATAATAAATAGGAACGCCGGTCTTCCATACAGCATAACCCACAAGATCCTCGATGAGGATATCCTGCTTCGAGCCATAGCCTCCACCGACTCTTTCCTTTATGACATGGACTTTGTTCTCAGGGATATCGCAGACCTTCGCGACAATCCTCCTCACATGATAAGGAACCTGTGTCGAGCACCTGAGAACAAGCCTTCCGCCCTCCATGTAAGCATAGCAGACATGAGGCTCAAGCGGGGTGCACTGAACCTGGCTTGTCTGATACGTCTCATCAACGATGGCATCAGCTTCCGCAAAGCCTTTCTCCATATCTCCGATACCGCCATGTGCGGATGCCGCGATATTCTTCCTTATATCGCCATGAAGAGGGAACTGATAGATAACCTTGCCATCTCTTTCATCGGCACGCTTGTTGTATTCATCAAGGTCATCGGGTGCGCCTGATGCATATTCGACTATGCCGTTATGAACAAGAGGAGCGCCATCAGCCATGGCTTCCTCTACCGTGAACACCGGTTTTATCGGATCATACTCCACCTTGATAAGCGATGCAGCCTTAAGCGCGGTCTCCTCATCCTTTGCGATGATTGCCGCGACCCTGTCTCCGACATGCCTTACCTTCTTATTGAAAAGCCTTCTGTCATAAGGAGATGGTTCTGGGTAACCCTGTCCGGCCTGCATGTAGTAGATATCAGGGCAGTTGAATGCCGTGATGATATCAACAACACCTTCAAGCTTCTCAGCTTCAGACGTATCGATTGCCTTTATATAAGCATGGGCGAACGGAGAGCGGAGCACATGAAGCGCATAAGCATGATCCTGCACCTTGTCCTCGACAAAGAGCCTGTCACCAGCTACCAGTGCATCTCCATCAATCTTCCCTGTAGGCTTTCCCACATACCTCAGCTCATCCCTGAACGATGGTCCGGAAGCAATCGAAGTCTCTCCCTTCTCCCTCATTTCCCTGACCATATCAACGGCAAGGTAGTAATGCTCATACCCGGCATCCCTGATGAAGATTCCGGAAAGGGCTTCCTTTATCTCTTCTTTGGAAGGCTCGGGATTCTTCTCCAGAAGAACAGTAAGCGCAAGCGCGGCTTCAGGTGCATTATATGCACTCTGGACAACACCGGCTTTCACCATTGCCTTCTGTACATCATTTATCTCCCTGCCATGTCTCAGGCTTTCAGCGGTTCTTATGACAGCTCCTTCCGCCTGATAAAGCATGATGAGATTTGAATAGCGGAGCTTTCCGTTGAATACTATGGTATCAGAACCAGCAAAACCTTCGGAATCATCGGAATCGCGCACAGTATTATATCCAGCGCGATAAAGAACATTCCTAAGCCTTTCGTCCTCACGTCCTTCAAGTGAAACAGGAGAACCATTGATTATCGCATTAACAACCACTTTCACCCTCCTCCGCCAGTACAGACGCAAGATATCTCTTATAGGAAGCCGAACCTGTCAGATCATCCTTGAAATCGATTGATTTATAGACATCCTTGTCATGGCCATATGCAATTCCGGATCCAGATACGGTATATGCCCAGCAACCGCAGCTTTCGGCTCTTATAACTGCAGCATGCATGTGCGATGCCCTTGCGATGCGTCTGATCGAACCGATTCTGTTCTCGTCTATGACGAAGTTCATGACAACTGCTCTGCATTCCTTCTTTTCGAAGTATTCCGAAATACTCTTCTCCTTCTTCCCTTTCGTGCACATGATCGTGACAGTGCATTCGGTTGCAAGAAGAGCCGCGGTCATGAAACCATCATCGCGCCTCAGTGCGAAATTACCAGCGATTGTAGCTGCATTCCTCAGCTGGAGAGAGGCTGCAAAAGCAGCGGCTTCCCTGATGAAAGACGGAACCAGATCCGATTCCTTTATCTCCTGCAGCGTGGTAAGAGCCCCGATTATAACCTTGCCGTTCTCTTTTCTGATACCGGAAAGCGGCAATGAATTTATATCGATGAGAACAGCATCCTCGTCCACAGAGGAACCAAGACGCATAACCTCCGTACCTCCTGCAAGATATGCCGAGTTCTCAATCTCATGTCTAAGCTTCACAGCTTCTTCTATGCTTTCTGCCCTAATGATCTTCCTCATCAGTCCTCCCCTATGATTCCAGGTTCAGCCCCTCTTATGATCTCATCTATGAAATACTCAAGCATCCTTCTTGTGGTATGCCTTCTATATTCAGGCATCGCATGCGGGGAGATGGCATCATTCCATGCTGAAAGGAAGCTCTCCTTAAGCTCAGGAAGCTCTGCTACCATATGTCCCTTGAGTATATTCTCAGCTTCTCTGGACCTGATTACCTTCGGGCCAGCAGCACCTGAGGAAGCACGGAAATCAATGATTTCACCATCCTTAACGACAGCAGCCGCGGAAAGAGACAGCTTTGAAATGGCATTAGCCCTTCTCATGCCTATCTTCCTGTAATAGCTGTATGTGAAGCTGTGAGCCGGAATGACAACGCCCTTTATGATCTCATCCTCCCTCAGCGCTGTCTTCTTCGCACCGAGGATGAAGTCATCAAGAAGCATCCTTCTCTCTCCGCTTTCCGAAGAAAGAACGACTTCTGCATCGAGAAGGATAAGAGGCTGCGGAAGATCTCCTTTAGGGGATGCGTTCCCGATATTTCCTCCTATCGTTGCTGTATTTCTGAGTGCGATGGCTCCCATTCCTGCAGCAGCTTTCCTTACGTGCCACGGCACTATGTTCGATGAAGCGATCTCCGATGGAATTGTCAGAGCTCCGATGGTGACAGTACCATCACCATTGTCAGTAATGCCTTTGAGCTCTGGAATTGATGTGATTATCATCACAGGATACGGCAGCTCAGGATGAAGCCCTATGCCTCGCTTGCCCTGCACCATGATATCAGAGCCTCCAGCAAGCAGATGAGCGCCTGTCTCCTTCCTTATTCTCAAAGCTTCTTCAAGCGTTGTCGGGATATAGATCATTTCGCCCATAATTCACCACCTTTCTCAGAAGCGAGCTTTATGCTCTCGACAATGAGATCATAGCCTGTGCAACGGCAGATATTTCCGCTTATCCCTTTTCTTATCTCCTCCTCGCTAGGAGTCGGATTCTCCTCAAGAAGAGCATATGCGGCCATCACCATGCCCGGAATGCAGAAACCGCACTGAACTGCTCCGCCTTCAGCGAATGCATCTACAAGGCACTTCCCCTTATCCGTATCTCTTATTCCCTCTATCGTGTAGATATGTGAGCCATTTACAGCCCCGACTGGGATAATACAGCTTGTGACGAGCTTACCGTCCTTTATCACAGAACAGGCTCCGCACTCACCTTCTCCACATCCTTCCTTGACACCTGTAAGGTGAAGATCCTCTCTCAGCACATCAATAAGACGTGTCAGCGGATTACCGCTGAATACAGTCTTCCTATCATTTACATAGAATACGATTTCACTCAGCATCCAGCGCCTCCTCAATATCCTCTGGTGGCATCGGGATCTTATGGACAGTTATCCCAAGCGCACGTTCAACAGCATCGATGTAGGCGGCATCCGCTCCATTGAACACAAGCTCGCCCATTCCTTTTGCTCCGAATGGTCCCCATTCATAAGGATTCTCGACAAGTGACCACTCCTGCTTCGGGAATTCCATACTGGTTGGGATTACATAGTCAGACATCGAAGACTGCTTGAAATATCCCTTCCTGTTCTCCATCTTCTCCATCGATGCATAGCCAAGCGACTGTACGATACCGCCATTCACCTGACCATGAACAATCAGTTCATCGATTGCGTGCCCGATGTCATGGCATGACCAGATTCCGACGACCTTTATCTCATTTGTCAGCTTATCTGCTTCAACCTCGACAGCCGCACAGCCCCAGCCATAGCCAAGGTATGCATCACCGCGGAATGTATTCTGATCCCACGGATGACCTTCAGGATGCTCATACTCCTTCTCAACGGAGAAGTCTCCCTCGTTCCACCTTTCCTTCATCTCCTCTCCACAGCGCTGTATAAGACGGCCTACAATCATCGTCGACCTTGAAGCTGCAGTAGGACCTGAATCTGGAACCCTTGATGTATCAGGGTTATCGTAATCAACATTCTCGATAGGAATCTCAAGCGTAGCTGCTGCAATCTTTCTAAGCGATGTCTGGAATCCCTGTCCCATCTCTGTCGATCCGACTTCAATACGGACTCTATCGCCGGTTTTAACAAGACGTGCGTGCGCTTTGATGATTGCCTGCTCGCCATTTCCTGTGAACGCTCCTCCATGGTTGTAGAAAGAGATTCCGATTCCACGTCCCGAACCTGTCTCATACTCCTTCGATTTCCTCCAGTAGTCAGAAGCCTCTGCCACCTTCTCTAGCATCTCAGGGAGCATGACACGCTCGATTATATGACCATTGGTAATCGTCTCCTCATCCTTCTTTATGAAGTATCTTGATTTGTACTCAGCAGGATCGAAACCGAACTTCTTCGCTATGTGCTCCATATGTGTCTCAATGGCGAAAAGCGTCTGAGGAGCACCGAATCCGCGGAATGCATCGGAGGGGAAGGTGTTCGTAGCTATACCGATACCCTTCACATATGTATTCGGAATGTTATATACGCCGTTTGCATGGAATACGCCACGCTGGAGAACGACATACGTTCCTGAAAGATACGGACCACCATTGTAATACACCAGCCCATCTATACCGAGGATATTCCCGTCCTTATCGAGAGCTGTCCTGTATGTGATCTTTGATGGATGTCTCTTGACCGAATAAAGCATATCCTCTTCTCTGTCGAATACAAGCTTTATAGGCTTCTTTATCTTGTATTCTGCAACGAGAAGCGGACCACAGAGAACATCTGGGAAGTGCTCCTTTCCTCCGAATGCACCTCCTGTAGTTGTCTGTTTGACAACCACATCTGAAGGCTGAAGCCCAAGCAGTCCCGCAATAGCCTTATTGATGTAGAACGGGCACTGCGCAGATGCATAGATTGTATACCTTCCATCCTCTATCGTTGCTATTGCAGCGTTTGTCTCCAGATGAACATGCTCCTGGAAGCCTGTCTCGAACGTCTCCTCGAAAACAGAATCTGCTTCCTTGAAGATTTCCTCCATCGGACGGCCTTTCTCAACGAAAAGCTGGCAGAGAGTGTTATCGCTGCCAACTATCGGACCGCCTTTCACCGCGATAGCGTCATCAATAGAGATGGCAGGCTCCTGCTCGGTATACTTTATCTCGATATGATCTGAAAGATACCTGAGCATATTCCGGTCCGGACCTACAAGAAGACCGATTGTCTCACCAACATATCTGACATCTCCGTCAGCAAAACATCTCCAGTCCTTTGCTATCATCCAGAGTTCATTCTTCCCCTCTGGCGGTATATCCTTTGCCGATATGAAATAATATCCATCCGGAAGTTTTGGTATATCGATACTGTCAATCGTTCCGCGAGGTATCGAGGAACGGATCATATAAGCATAAAGCATATCGGGGAATGTATAGTCACAGGCATACATCGCCTCGCCTCTGGCTTTCGCTGCCGCATCAACCCTAACTATCCTATCATCTATCCTAGTCGCCGGCATCTTTCCTCCATTCACCATTATCTTTTTCTTTGCATAATGGGTATTTATCTGGCTTTTACCAACTACAGGATAGCACAATTCAAGGATGGTGGAAGAGCTATTTTCCAACAAAAGCAACAAAATGCAACATGGCCTGAATATGTGTATGTATTAGAAAGCTCCTGGCGAACCAGGAGCAGTGAATCACATTTTTCCGTCAAGTACGTCACGGAGCTTGGAAAGCCTGTCGAGGGCAAGATCCAGTGTTTCCTTAGACCTTGCGAAGTGCAGTCTTATAAGGTTATTCACCTCTTCGCGGAAGAAACTCGACCCCGGTACTGCTGCAACACCGATATTCTCAATCATCCATTCGCAGAACTGGAGGTCGCTCCAGCCCTTAAAGCGTGGAAGATCGAGGAAGTCCTGAATGTCGACAAGCACGAAATAGGAACCCTGCGGAACATTGTGCTTAAGACCTATACGGTCAAGACCTGCAAGGAAATAATCCCTTTTCTTCGTATAAAGAGCACCAAGTTCCTCATAGTAGCTCTCAGGAAGAGTGAGACCTGCTACAGCCGCTTCCTGAAGAGGAGCCGCAGCACCTACTGTAAGGAAGTCATGGACCTTCTTCGCATTCTCAATCACATTCTCTGGTCCGATAAGATATCCGAGTCTCCATCCTGTAATCGAATAAGTCTTGGAAAGCGAATTACAGGTAATCGTATGGTCGAACATGCCAGGAAGCGAGGCAACTGCAGTATGGACATTCGGAGCATAGATTATATGCTCATAGACCTCATCGGTCACGACAAACGCATCATACTTGAGAGCAAGATTACCTATTGCTGTAAGCTCTTCCTTTGTGAATACCTTACCGCATGGATTGGAAGGATTGCATACGATGATAGCCTTTGCACCATCCTTGAATCCCTGCTCAATCAGATTGATGTCGAATGAATACTCAGGTGGAACGAGAGGAATGAAGATAGGCTCCGCTCCTGAGAGAATCGCATCAGCGCCATAGTTCTCATAGAACGGAGAAAAAACCATGACTTTATCTCCGGGATTGCAGATAGTCATCATCGCGCACATCATCGCTTCCGTGCCGCCGCATGTCACGACAATCTCCGTCTCCGGATTGATTTCCCTCTTTATCGTCCTCTCGGCTTTCTTTGCAAGTGCTTCTCTGAAGTTCTCAGCACCGAATGTCACCGAATACTGATGAGGTCCTTTATATGCGGCTTCTGCAAGCGCATCGAGAAGCGGCTTAGGGGGATCGAAATCAGGGAATCCCTGAGAAAGATTTATACTGCCAGGGCATGCATCGCTGATACGTGTCATGCGCCTGATTACCGAATCTGTGAATGTACCTACTCTTTTGCTTAATTCTGGCATTTTTCTACCTTTATCATCCAATGACATCCGGCAGTACCGTAGAACCTGTCGGAATAACGTAAATCGACTTTCCTTCAAGATGAGCATCTTCCATAAGCTTATCAAGATTGTCATAACTCTTGATGCCCATAGGTGCTACAGTCTCCGCAGGAATTGAGGAATACATCAGTATGTTGAAACGCGCGGCCTGTTCGCAGTTGAGGAAGAAGATATATCCACCTACCGTGAAATTCTCCCTGAGCTCCTTCTCGAATGTTCCATTTACAAGCGGTTTAATCCAATCGAAATAGTCAGGACTGCCACCGCCGTTCCTGCCCTCAAGCAGAAGAACAAGTGTTCCGCCATCTTTCAATGCTGAGATTACATTGTCTACGGCTTTTGTTCCCTGATACAGAGACTCATCCTTCGGGAAACCACCACAGCTTGTGATTACCACATCAGCTTTTTCCTTCACGGGAACCCTGTATATCCTTCTCACTTCCTCACATGCAGCTTCCCATGATTTTCTCCAGTGTCCGGCGAAAATAGAGGAAAGCCTGAATTCCGTATCAGTTACAAGAGTCACCATGAAAAGGTTCTTCATCATTGCGGCTGCTTCAAGCATATCCTCATTAAGAGGATTGCCATCAAGAACGCCGTTTCCGATCTCTGGATTCGTGATGAACTTGTCGGGAGCGAGACTATATGCATGATTATGCTTAATCGTCTCAAGGCTGGAGATTCCAGGAAGGATACTCTTCCTGCCACCACCGAACCCTGCCATAACATGATAAGTTGCCGCACCAAGACATATCACGAGATCCGCATCAGCAGCATCCTTGTTGACCTTTACCGGTGTTCCATATGAGGTTGTTCCAAGATAAACAAGACCATCTGCCCTGCAATCATGATTGATGGTCTTCACCTTGTCGTAGATATCAGAGGTGACGAGCGTTCTGAGCTCTTCCTCAGAACCTCCAACATGAGTACCTGTAGCAATTATGATCTCAAGATCCTCATACTTCCTGCCGCACTTCTCCACGAGGTATCTCACGAGAAGCGGCACAATGATATCCTGCCTCATCCAGAAACGTGTCATATCGCTTACTATGATTGCGATTGATGAGGCTTTGGAAGCAACTTCTGAAAGCGGAGCGGACTCTATCGGGTTATCGAGAACCTTATAAAGCTCACCCTCTATATCATCAAGAACAGGGGTTTCATTGCCTTCAATCACCCCTATCACCTGATTCTCTTCTATCGGCAGTGTAACTGTCGTATTTCCATATCTGAACTGATAATTCTTTTTCATTAAAGCACCTTCTGCAGGAAGCTGATCAAACGGGGGCTGTGAGGATCGTCGAAGAACTCATCGGCATTTCTGTCCTCATCGATCTTCCCGCCATCGAGGAAAAGGATTCTGTCGCTCACCTCACGGGCAAAACGCATCTCGTGAGTTACAATAAGCATGGTCATCCCCTCAAAGGCAAGCTGCTTGATAACATCCAGAACCTCTCCGATCATCTCTGGATCAAGAGCGCTTGTAGGTTCATCGAAAAGCATTACCTCCGGTTCCATCATCAGAGAACGCACGATAGCGATTCTCTGCTTCTGACCACCTGAAAGCTGTGAAGGATAGGACTCAGCCTTGTCCTCAAGATCCATTCTCTTAAGGAATTCCATAGCTTTCTCTTCAGCTTCCTCCTTGCTCTTTCCATTGATTCTCATCGGAGCAATCGTGAGGTTCTTCATGACATTCATGTTATTGAAGAGATTGAAATGCTGGAAAACCATTCCTATCTTCTGTCTGTGTACATTGATGTCGACCTTCTTCTCACAGAGATCCACACCATTGAAAATGACATGTCCGGAAGTCGGGGTCTCGAGAAGATTGAGACAGCGGAGAAATGTACTCTTGCCACCACCTGATGGACCGATTATCGAAACTACCTGCTTCTCCATAAAGTCGGTGGAAATATCATTGAGGACCTGTAATTCCCCAAAGCTCTTGCAGAGATTCCTCACCTGTATAATGCTATTTCCTTCCATGCTTCATCCTCTTTTCAAGCATTGCGATAAGACGGCTGCTTATGAAAGTCAGCACAAAGTACATACAAGCCGCAATCGCGAGACAAGGCAGGCTTCTGTATGTAAGCGCAATGACACCATTGGTTCCGTACATAAGATCTGAAATTCCGATTACCGATACAATCGATGATTCCTTGATGACTGTAACGAACTCATTGCCAAGAGCTGGAAGGATGTTCCTTATAGCCTGAGGAAGGATTACAAGCCTCATCGATTCACCATATTTGAATCCGATACTTCTTGCCGCCTCCATCTGGCCATCATCGACAGCCTGAATACCCGATCTGATTACCTCAGCGACATAAGCACAGCTGTTGATGCTCATTGCAACGATACCAGCCATGAATCTGGAGAAGTTCGGTATCCAGGAAACATCCGGGAACTCTATTCCTATCATAGGTAGGCCATAGAATATGAACATGAGCTGGACCATAAGCGGTGTGCCGCGGACAAACTCGATATAAGCTATGGCAATCCACTTCAGAGGCTTTATCCTGCACATTCTCATGATGGCCATAAGAGTGCCGAAGACCACCCCCAGCACGACGCTCATGGCGGCGATGATGAGGGTGTTCTTCACTCCTTCGAGAAAATACGGATAATACCGCTGCAGGATAACTGCTATCTGCTCGAAGAAACCCATAATCAGAGACCAAGCTCCTTCTGGAGGGCTACTGCATCGTTGTAAGCCTGGATATAGGATCCGTCAGCAACGACTCTTTCAATAACCTTGTTCACTTCAGCAAGGAAGTCAGGATTACCCTTCTTAACAACAGCGGACTTTCCGAATGTTGCTTCCTTGGAATCGAATACGTAGTTAGCCTTTACAAGCTTTCCATCGCTTGATGCGATGATTGAATCACCTACTGCAGCATCAACGACAAGACCTGCGATATTACCATTCTGAACTTCAATGGAAAGCTCAGGATACTTCGCAAGCTCGAAAAGCTCTGAATCCGGCATTGCCTTCATGATGAGCTGTGACTGGATTGTGCCTCTCTGAGCACCGACCTTGAGACCTGCAAGAGACTCAGGTGTTGTGTATACATCCTCATTTCCAGCTAATACAACAAGATACTGAAGGCTTTCCTCATAGATTGAAGAGAAGTCAATGACCTCTGCTCTCTCCGGTGTGTTCGTGAAAGCTGCAAGACCGATATCAACCTGACCGGACTGTACTGCAGGAATGATTCCATCGAATGCCATGTCGACGATCTCGAGATCTACGCCAAGAGCTTCTGCAATCTCTTCTGCAAGGAACATGTCGCATCCTACGATATTGGCATTCATATCCTTGAATTCATAAGGAGCATACTGAGCTTCCGTTCCGACGATAAGCCTTCCCCTCTCCTTGATATCAGCAAGAACAGTGTTGTCTTCCTTAGCACCGCCTGCAAATACAGATGCAGATACAACTGCAAGAACCATTACAAAAACAAGAACATTCAGGATTTTCTTCATTGCAAACTCCAAATAAAGGCTTATTCCCAAGCCGTGAATATTTATACATACTTTTGTGCATACTATTCAATAGCAAAATCGAAGAATTGTAAAAATATTCAATATTTTTTATCTGAATATCCAGTTTAGACTTGAGATACCGGCACATAATCCCAGTATTTCGGCTTTCCGTGCATAAATATGCATCGTATGATTTTCGCAAGAAACAGCTTCAGAAGAATCATGTCCAGCAAAAAAGAAATCCTGAAGCTTCCCTTTTCCTTGCGTCCGCAAGAATCGACTGCTACGATTTGATACAAGGAGGATGAGAGATGACAAACGAAGAAATCTATGACTTCATCGGAGAACTTGCCATTGCCCTTTATTCGAAGAAGATCCAGATTTCCCTTGGAGCTCTCAGAGCGATCATGCTCGACAAGGGAAAGGACTATGTGAACAACAGAGGAATGGCATCTGCGGTATCTGCCGCATATAGAAGATGGAAGGAGAAGGATCCTATCATCTACTATGCAATCGCATACACATATACCGATAAGGAAGGCAATCTGGCCTGGGACCAGCAGAAAGCCTGAAATCAAAGGAAAAACAGGACAAGACCTCTGTAAGGGATTTATAATGAGCGCATGCTCAAGAAACTTACAGAGGCCTTTTCATTATTGCCTGAAACGGAATCAATAACACTTTCTGGCTCGAGAAGAAGTGCCATAAACGACGAATCATCCGACTGGGATGTATATATCTATTCATCAAGCCGCATCATGCCAGAAACAAGAGAGAAGATATTCGCTTCGATCTTTCCACGCTTTTCCGTAAACTGCTCTCCTTTTGAAGAGGGAGATGAATGCATGGATGAAGATGGCAGAGTCTATGACATCATGTACAGAAGTACTGAATGGACAGAATGGCAGATTGATGATGTCTACAGAAAACATAATGCCCGTGTCGGTTACACGACATGCTTTCTCTACAATATCGCGACATCGGAAGTGCTCTTCGACAGAAGCGGATGGCTTTCATCGATTATCAAGGAACTACAGGGAGAATATCCTGAAGAGCTGAGGAGCAATATCATAAGGAAGAATATGGATGTAATCGATGGAAACGGCGCGTTCGCATTCCTCATACAGGCGGAACTTGCTGTAAAACGGGGGGATATAGTTAGCAACAACCATAGGCTGGCCGCCATACTCGCTTCCTATTTCGATATCATCTTCGCATACAACAGAGTCTATCATCCGGGAGAGAAGAAGCTCATCGGCTATGCCCACTTCTGCAAGGATCTACCGATGAATATGGATGAGAATATCGAGAAAGCAATTACGACCCTGGGGAAACCTGATCATCTGGATGCGCTGAGGACACTTGTCTCGCACCTCCATGATTTCACAGCGGGAGCATAAAAACCCCGCTGCAATCCTATTTCAGATATTTTCTGACGACTGCAGGTACACCATATGCAAGCGCATACGGAGGTATATCTTTGGTAACAACGCTTCCGGAACCTATTACAGCACCTTCCCCTATCGTGACACCGGGATTGATGATTACGCCAGCACCGAGCCATGCATTATTTCCGATTATCACACCTCTGTTCATCTGGAGGCCTTTCTGCCTCTCCTCATAATCCAGAGGATGCTCTGCTGTGCAGATTGTCACATTCGGCCCTATCATCACATAATCCCCGATTTCTATCGGAGCATCATCGACTAACGTGCAGTTGAAATTGATATAGACATTCCTGCCCAGAGTGACTTTCAGTCCGGCCCAGTTCGCGTAAAAAGGAGCTTCAATATAAACATTTTCGCCAACCGATGCGAACATACATCTCACCATCTGCTCTCTTTCCTTCTGATTGCGAGGATCGATGCTGTTGTACTCCTGGACCATCCGCAGTCTTTCACGCTGCAGATCCATAAGAGATGGATCAGAGGGGTCATAGAGAACCCCTCCGTCCATTTTCTTCTGAAGTTCAGGCGAGATCATTCCTTGCCTTCAAGTGCATAAGGAAGCATTGCATAGAACTTGGAGCAGATCACAAGATCCTCTACTCTGTTGATCTCATTAGGAGCATGTGCTTGAGCCTCGTCTCCAGGTCCGAATCCGATTGCAGGAATCTTATGGCGACCGGTGGTAGCTACGAGGTTCGTGGAGAATGTCCACTTGTCAACAACAGGTTTCTTGCCGAAGAGATCCTCGTAATCCTTTATTCCGGCTTGAACAAGAGGATGAGACTCATCGAGCTTCCATGTCGGGAAATAAAGCTCCTGTGAATACTTTGTTCCTGTCCATGCGGTCTTGTCGTAATCAGGCATCTCTACAATGATCTGATCTTCAGGATCGCCTGTTGCCTTCGATACATACTCCTTGACCTGTCTTATTGCAAGATCGGCATCCTCGCCCCATGTGAGACGGCGGTCACAGTAAAGCATCGCGTAATCTGGTACAGCACACTGTGATGGTCCCTTCACATCCATCTGGGAAACCGTGATTGTTCCCTTTCCGAGGAAGTTGTCATCATCTGGCTGAAGGTCCTTATTAAGCTGTTCAATAGCAAGAGCGGCCTTTGCTGCCTTGTATGCTGCTGAAACACCGCGCTCAGGAGCTGAACCATGGCATGAAATACCTCTGAGAATCACGCGAATCTCCATTCTGCCTCTATGTCCACGATAAAGACGGCAGCTTGTAGGCTCTGTGGAGACAATCATGTCTGGCTTGATATTCTCCTCTTCAATCATGTACTTCCAGCACATTCCATCGCAGTCCTCTTCCATGACGGTGAATGTGAAGAGAATTGTATACTCGCCGCCATATCCAAGTTCCTTGAGAATACGGCCAGCTGTAATCATGGAAGCAGCCCCTCCCTTCTGGTCAGATGCACCTCTTCCCATTACAAGACCATCTTTGATTGTTCCTGCGAACGGATCGAAATCCCAGTTCTTCAGGTTTCCAACCTCTACCGTATCGATATGAGCATCGAATGCAAGCGTCTTCGGGCCATTACCGACTCTGGCGACAACAGATCCGAGTCCTTCGATCTTTGCCTCATCAAAACCAGCTTCCTCACAAAGCCTGACTATCAGACGGCAGACATCCTCTTCCTTCGAGCTGTAGCTCTTCGTCTGAACAAGCTTCGAAAGGTTCTCTGCTGTGTAATCCCTGTACTTCTCACCGAGTTCGGCAATCCTGTCTTTAATCATATTCTCTCCTTTGCCAATCAGGCTTTGATCCTATCTGTTCTATTCCACACACGCTCAGCAACGCGTCTGGATTCGCTGAATATCCTCTCTGCATCGAGATTGGTGAACGCCCTGTTCTCATAGAGGATCTTTCCATTGACGATTGTCGTCTCAACATTCCCTGAACACATTCCCCAGACAAAGTGCGTTGCCGCATTCTCCTTTCTCAGTGGTGTCGGGGATTTATAATCAAGAATGACCACGTCTGCTTTATAACCAGGCGCTATACGTCCTGTCTTTATACGCCCACCGAACGCAGATTCAAGCAGTCTGTTTCCTCTGCTGAGAGCTGAAAGAAAATCAGCAGGCCACCATGAACCACCGGCATCTTTATGCTTGAAGAATGCAATCTTGAGTTCCTCGAACATATTGCCGCCGCAGCCATCAGTTCCGATGACGAGCTTCTTCACATCCTTGAGATACGGGAAGTATCCAACATGATTATTCATATTCGAACGTGCATTATGAGCAAGGAAGCATCCCCTTTCGTTGAGAAGCTCCACTTCACCCTCAGAGAGCGCGACACCATGAACAAGCAGTGTCTTGTCATCAAGAAGGGAGAATCTGTCGAGGCGCTTCATTATGTCCTCGTTATGGAAGTGATGTGACCATACGGAATCATATTTATCCTCAGCAACATGGAGATGCATGCCTCGTCCCGTTTTCTTGACAGCATCTGACATCAGAGCCAGAGCCTCGTCAGGAAGCGTGAAAGGAGCATGACCTCCGATCATGGCTTCTGTAAGGACATCCTCACCTTTTGCGATACGCTCATCAATCTCCTTCGCGTATCTGACGTTCTCCTTCACGCCCTCCTCGGCCTCTTCCATTCCCCTGTTCCTATCTGTCACCTCGAAGCATGTGACACCTCGTATGCCCACATCCTCCATTCCTTTCGCGATGACTGAAAGCGAGCCGTTGATGAACGATGGAGATGCATGATGATCAACAACACCTGTTGTTCCCTGGCTTATCGCCTCCATAGAGCAGATGAGGGAGGAATAGTACAGCGACTCCTCATCAAGAGCCCTGTCGAGTCTCCACCACCATTCCTTCAGAACCTGGATGAAGTCAGTCTGAGGTCCTGCGGAAATCAGCATGCCTCTGGAAAGTCCTGAATAGTAATGATGATGAGCACAGACGTTTCCAGGAATCAGGATCTTTCCACTTCCATCAATCACCTTTTTCGCGGTAACTCCTTCCCCTGCATTGACACCAGCTTTCTCGATAATGCTGCCTGTTAAGACAGCATCAGCATTCTCGATAACCTCGAAAGGAGGCTCTGTCTGCATTATCGTAATATTCTTTATCAGTATATCCGCCATCACTCCTCCACAGGTCCAAGTAGATACGAATATGAGAGGAATACTTCCTCTATGATTGCCTTTATCTCATCAGGAATATCACCGATGACTTCTCCATCTCTGGAAAGAGAACAATCGATGACCTTTCCATCCAGCCTGACTTTCAGTTCATCATTCTCCGCATAGAAGCCGCTGTTCGTACTGTTCTCGAAATCCTCCGGAAGCGAGAACAATGTGAATTTATCCTTATACGGCCTGCCTGAATGAGGACAGAACGTAGCGCAGTTGCCGCACTCGTTGCAGTATGCGTCGAGATGTAGAATCTGGAACGGATCCTCGAATATACCGGTCTCCCTGAGGTCAATGGCAACATTGGCTCTGTTCGGACATACATCCATGCACTTGAGACAGAGATAAGAGCACTCGGCGCATCTCTCAGCTTCCGTATGTGCAAAGAACTCATCATCCTCCGGAATGCTCTTATGGATGCGTCCTTTCTTCTCCATTATATGCTGGAAGAACTTATCCTCAGCGCTTCTGAGCTCAGCCTCCTCCTCTTCTGATATCTCGTCATCCTCATCATCTTCATCATGAAGATGACCACAATCGCAATCATCGTCATGGTGATGTCCACAACCGCATTCTTCTCCATGATGATGGTCATGGCCGCAGGAGCACTCCTCCTCATCCTCGTCCTCTTCGAGCATCGCGTCGTAGACCATCTCAATGGCCTCATCCACAGCTTCCCGGGCAGAGGCAATACATCTGACAACTGTTGAAGGACCAGTTGAGGCATCTCCGATCACGAAAACACCCTCCTCCTTGCCCTCTTCACCTGTAAGAGCTTTCAGAAGCGCGGGATCTGCCTTTTCTCCGATTGCGGAGATCACATAATCGAGATCGATGTAATCATATTCGCCAGTCTCAACAGGGCGTCTGCGACCAGATGCATCCTTTTCTCCAAGCTTCATGATGGAGACCTTCAGCCGACCATCGGTGAAATCCACAGGTGCTGAGAGGAAACGGAAGGAGATACCTTCGCCGACTGCTTCTTCATACTCTTCCCTGTCAGCGGGCATCTCGCTTTCTGTTCTTCTGTAAATTACAGTAACATTCTCAACGCCCTTGATACGTTTCGCGGCTCTGGCGGCATCCATTGCGGTGTTTCCACCACCGATAACAGCAACGGATCTTCCAATCTTCACATCATCGCCTCTCTTGAGCCTTGAAAGGAAGGAAACAGCGCTTTCAATAGAACCATTTCCTGTGATTCCCGGATTATTGGCTTTCTCCGCACCAACGGAAACGAAGATGTAGTCAAAGCCATCTTCCTTGAGCGAAGTTGCTGTAGGAGTGGATGAGAAGACAAACTTCACTCCATGCTCTTCGATGAATGAAACATCCTTATCGATGACCTCGTCAGGAATACGGAATTCAGGGATTACATTCCTTACGACGCCTCCGGCCTTCTCGCCCTTTTCGAAAACAGTCACATCAAAACCTGCACGGGCAAGGAAGAATGCCGCGGAAAGACCTGCAGGGCCTGCTCCGATAACAGCAGCCCTTACATCGCTGGGTTCTTCAGGTTTCTCCCAGATTTCATTCCTGAACTCCTCAAAGCCCTTCTCGCATGCCATCTTCTTGATTGCCCTGATCTCGACAGGACCTTCATAATCGAGGCGTGTGCAGTGATTCTGACACTGATGGTCACAGATCCATCCTGTGATATTCGGAAGTGCGTTCTTGAGGTATATAAGGCCGATAGCCTCTCCCCATCTGCCTTCTCCCGCGAGTGCTATGTAATCTGGAATATCCTGATGTATCGGACAAGCTTCAACGCATGGTGCTACGAAACAGTCGGTAAGAGGAAGCGGAGAATTGAGCTTAGCTTTATACGTGCCTTTCTCCGTATTCTCAAGAAGTCCAGCATCGACTTTCTCTATGATAGACTTCAGAGCTTCTGCAGAAACCTCGTTTCTGTTCCAGCCATCAGCTTCCTCAAGCCTTGAGGCAATCTGTGCCATGCGGACATATCCACCAGGCTTGAGCATATCGGTCGCAAGGGTAATCGGGTGGATGCCTGACTCAAATACCGCAGTAGCATTGAGTGCGTTGATTCCGCCTGAATAAGAAATCGGCAGCTTGCCATTGAAGTGCTCCGTAAGACGAAGAGCAACACGCAGGGAAAGCGGCATGAGACCTCTTCCAGACATATACATCTCATCACCCGGAAGGACTTCGCCGTCATTAGCTGAACCAAGTGTGTTCGTAAGCTTTACACCGAATCCCCTGCCGTTCTTCTCTGCAAGAGCGACAAGACGCTCAAGCATCGAAAGCGCATCTGCAAACTGAAGATCATGCTCGAAGCTTTCTCTTCTCAGCTGAACTCTCGAGAAACCATGCTCATCAAGAACCTTTCTCGCCTCATCATAACCCAGCAACGTCGGATTGAGCTTCACGAAGGTATCAAGATGCTTTTCCGTGAGCATGTATGAGCATATAGCCTCAATCTCATCAGGCGGGCAGCCGTGCATAGTCGAGATTGTCACGGATGGGGATATGCATCTAGGAATCTTCTCAAGCTCCTTGGAGACATGCTTTTCCCTTCCCTCCCAGATAGTACCTTCGAAGATACCATCATCAAGAAGAGATGCAGCTTCCACCAGATAGTCATCGAATTTCTCCCCGCTTGAATCAAGCATGGAATCGATATAACGCTGCATCTTCTCTTCTTTTATGCCCTTGAGGTCATAGCCAACAGACATATTGAATATGAAAGATGATTCGATATGGCCTCTCATCAGTCCTTCGATTACATGAAGGATTATCCAGGCCTTCAGATACTCATCATAAGCCTTCTCAACTGTGAATTCAGTTGACCATTCGACGTTATAGCATTCATCACGGGCATCGATACACGGCTTTGCTATCTCAAGATGGTCCATGATCTGTACCGTCTTGAGTTCGATGAATCTTGCTCCTTCCAGATATGCCGCGATTATATTCTGCGCAAGCTGCGTATGAGGTCCAGCCGCAGGTCCTACAGGAGATGTGCACTCCTCTGAAAAGACCTTTATCTTCTTCTTTCCTTTATCGATATAGAACAGGGATGAGTCAATTCCGAAAATAGAGCCATGATTCCTAAGCTCTCCGGATATCCTGGTAAGAAGCTCAGAAAACGGTACAGGTCTCATGATGTCTGCCATAAATACTCCTTGTCATCTTTGATTCTACATTATCAAAATGCGGTGTCAACTGAATTAATGCAACAGAATGCAACAC
>JADIMF010000140.1 GCA_017694915.1 Candidatus Ornithospirochaeta stercoravium | reverse complement strand
AGAGCTTACAGATAGCGCATACGTTGTCTGCAACATGATGATAATGACAAGAGTCGGTGTTAAGGTTCTTGAAGAACTTGGCACAGACGGATACTTCGTACCTTGTCTCCACTCTGTAGGCAAGCCGCTTCAGGCTGGTGAGTCTGATAAGGCCAGTGGCCATGCGCACCAATGGAGCACAAGTATATTTCCCAGTTCCCAGAGGCAAGAGAAATCTGGTCCTATGGTTCTGGTTATGGCGGAAACGCTCTTCTCGGCAAGAAGTGCTTCGCTCTTCGCATCGCTTCTGTTCTTGCTCGCGACGAAGGCTGGCTTGCAGAGCACATGCTCATCCTCAAGATAACAAATCCTGAAGGAAAGGTACGCTACCTCACAGGCGCATTCCCATCAGCATGTGGAAAGACAAACCTCGCTATGCTTATTCCTACTATCCCTGGTTGGAAAGTAGAGACAATCGGTGATGATATTGCATGGATGAAGCCTGGCAAGGATGGCAGACTTTATGCTATCAACCCAGAGGCTGGATTCTTTGGAGTTGCTCCTGGCGCATCAGCTAAGTCCAACTACAATGCTCTTATGGCAGCAAGCAAGAATACTATCTTCACAAACGTTGCTCTTACAGAAGATAAGGACGTATGGTGGGAAGGCATTGGATACGATGCTCCTGGCAAGCTTGTTGATTGGCATGGAAATGAGTGGGTACAGGACAAGGCTGACAAGTCTCAGGCTCCTGCAGCTCATCCAAATTCAAGATTTACAGCTCCTGCTGCACAGTGCCCATGCATCGCACCAGAGTGGGAGGATCCTGCTGGAGTACCTATCTCTGCTATCCTCTTCGGTGGTAGAAGACCTTCGACAATTCCTCTTGTACACATGGCTCGCAACTGGAACCATGGTGTCTTCCTTGGCTCTATTGTTGGTTCTGAAGTTACAGCAGCTACACTTGACGTCAAGGCTGGAACTATCAGAAGAGACCCATTCGCTATGCTTCCATTCTGTGGATACAACATGGGCGACTATTTCCAGCACTGGATTGATGTAGGTGCAGCAGCTCCTTCACAGGACGTGCTTCCTAAGATCTTCTATGTCAACTGGTTCCGCAAGGATGCTGAAGGCCACTTCATCTGGCCGGGTTACGGTGACAACAGCCGCGTCCTCAAGTGGATCTTCGAGTGCTGCGATGGCACAGCAAAGACAGTTGATACACCAATCGGAATCATGCCGACTATCGATGCAATCGATAGACCAGAAGGTGTAACAGAGGAAGATATGAAGGAACTTCTCAAGGTTGATACTGAAGGATGGCTCAAGGAAGTTGATGACATCAGAAACAACCACTATCCGAAGTTCGGCAAGCATCTTCCGAAAGAGCTTTCAGACATGCTTGATACTCTTGAGGCAAACCTCAAGGCTTCAAAGTAAGCTGAAGCTTGATGCTTATAGGTCCCTGGGTGAGAGCTCAGGGGCTTTTTCGTTACCGATATCTTGCCTTATTCCCGATACTGGTGGACTATTTCATCATGAGCCAGACAGAACGTATATTCGATATTCTCTATCAGCTGTCATCGGAAGAGGGGTGTGTGACGCTTAAGGAAATAGCGGAGCGCTATGAAATATCCACCCGTCAGGCTGCCAGGGATATCGAATATGTGAGGACGAGGATCCTTCCATCCCCTGATGATATCGTCTATGACTGGCAGAAGCGGGCGTATAGATTATCTGAAGAGGCTGACACGCTTTCGTACTGGAAAGAGAACATGCTTATCTCTCTTTCGATTTACAACAATGCCGCATCGGATGCAGCGGCTCATCTCAATCTGGAAGAAGCTCTCCCTGATTCCATGAGGCGTATTCTCAGCCATATCGACTACAGAACACCTGTAAGGAGCAGAATCGATGATGAGAAGTGGCTTTCCCAGATATTCACAGCCTTTGATAAACATAGGGGAATCATAATACGTTATCGTAAATCCCCTGATTCAGAATCGGAGGACAGGGATGTTGATCCACTCCGTCTAGTGAATTACCAGAACGCATGGTATCTCATCGGATACGATCTAAATAGGAAGGACCTCCGTACATTCCGTCTGAGCAGGGTAGAGAAGATTATTATTTCTGACAGAAAAGCATATGAGCACGATGAGAAGAATCTTGACGATATCCTTGATTCTTCTTATGGAATATTCCTTTCTGATTCATCTGAAATCTTCACGATGAGATTCCGTGGTGGTGCAGCTGTAAGAGTTTCCTCAGAGATCTGGCATGAGAAACAGAGGGCAAGATGGATAGATGGGGAGTATGAATTATCAGTACCATCGGCAAGCTCTGTTGAGCTGTTGTCGAAGCTCCTGTCATTCGGTGCAGATGCTTATCCTGTATCTCCAGAGTCCTTTGTGAAAGAATATAGGGAAACTGTGAAAATGATGGACAGCGGCAGATGAAAATCATGTTCCGCTTCATTTTTCCTCCGATAAAACCTACATCAGACGCGATGAAACAGATTCATTCATTATTGCTTGCTGTTTTCTGAGGAAATAGAATTCCTAGATGGAGGCCTCTCATGCTGAGTATTGCTATATGCGACGATCAGAACATTCATCTCTCCATTGTCCGCAAAGCTCTCGAAAGCTATCTGGATGAAAAGAAGCTTGAAGCTGATATACATGGCTATACCTCTGCAGATGCTCTGCTTTCATTTATAGAGGAAGGAAATCAGTGTGATGTGGCAATCCTCGATATCTGCATTCCTGACATGCTTGGAACAGATCTTGCCAAGGAAGTAAGACGTCTGAGTCCGAGGACTTCCATAATATTCCTCTCTGTCTCAAGGGATTATGCTGTAGAGGCATTTGCCCTTGGTGCAGTGCATTATGTGCTGAAGCCCTTTTCTGATTCCGAGTTCTTTGAAGCTATGGACAGGGCGCTTGTCAGAAATGAGAAAGAGAAGAAGCTGCTTCTGAGTCTTGGAAACGGTATTGTTGAATCTGTCGACATCAATACAATCAGCTATATAGAAAGCGTAGCATACAGAAGAGAGGTCCATACCGATACCGCTGTCTATGAAGAGACGAGGCAGACGCTTCATAGCCTCCATGAGAGGCTTGAGGAATTATCTCCAGGACAGTTCATACAGCCTTATAGAGGCTATATAGTCAATCAGGATGCGATACGTACAATAATGCCTGACAAGATCATCCTTCATGATGGTACGGCAATTATAATCAAGCGGGGTGATTTCCGACGTATCCGCGAGAATTTCTTCAGCTGGACATTCAATAAAAAGTAGGTTTCATCGTAAGAAGTTCTCTTTTTATCGGAAA
>JADIMF010000139.1 GCA_017694915.1 Candidatus Ornithospirochaeta stercoravium | reverse complement strand
CCCATTCCGATAACACCGCTATGTGTCTTGAAACCTGAGGAAAGCGATGTTGCTGTGCTAGCTGAATCCGGAGCGAATGATGTTGCATCCTGTGTATACTGGATTCCTACAACAGGGAACTGTGTGAATGTAAGTTCCTTGAGATCTATCAGTCCTGACTCATTGCAGCCATTGAAAACCTGTGCTGAGTTAACCTGAGGTGAGCTCATTCCGTCTCCGATGAACATGAAGACATACTTAGGAGAAGCATCCTCCGCGATAGCTCTGATGGTCTTCTCAGTCTCTCCCGCAGCACCTGCGGCAAGCATCGATATTGTCAGCATTGATGCTGCAAGAATCGTAAGAATTCTTTTCATATCTGGTCCTCCTCTATACGGATCATCTGAGGCAAGGATAATGAATCCGTATTATGGAGAAAGGAGGAAGATATTATTTCTCTGTTAAATCATCACCAGTAGATAGGAGGGTATCCGTGAGCTTTCAGGAATTCATTGCAGAGCCTGAAATGATTATTCCCGAAGAATCCGCGATAAGCGCTAAGAGGACTTGGATGCGCAGACTCCAGAATGAGATGCGATGGATTCGTGATAAGCGATTTCTTGCTTCTGGCATAACTTCCCCAGAGGATGAACACACGCGGCTCGTCATCTTCTCCAAGTGCCCTGATCGCGTTATCGGTGAATATCTCCCACCCCTTCCCTGAATGCGCGGCGGCCTGATGCTCGACAACAGTAAGCGTACTGTTGAGAAGAAGCACGCCCTGCTTAGCCCATCTTGTGAGATCCGAGGACCAGAGCCCCTGCTCCACGCCTTCTGCGATTATCTCCTGATGGATATTCTTCAGCGATGGTGGCTCCTCAACACCCTCCCTGACGGAGAAAGACAAGCCCATCGCCTGATCCTTCTCGTGATACGGATCCTGTCCGACAATCACAACACGTGTATCGGAGAAGCTTGTAAGCATGAATGCATTGAATATTTCATTCATAGGAGGGAACACTGTCTTCGTCCTGTATTCATTCTTGAGAAACGAACGAAGCTCAAGATAATACGGCTTCTCCTGCTCTATATCAAATAATGGCTGCCAGTCATTTCCAACATGTATCATGATTCAATATTAACGCATTTCACGATACAAGTCCTTCGATTTCCCACTCTGCCAGTATTCAAGCGTGTCCATATCCATAATAGTGAGACAACCAGCCCATCCAGCTCCGGTGTCGAGATTGACAAGATTGTACCTTTCACTGACAAGTGGTTCATATGTCCCAATCTCAGAATGCCCTATGAAGAGCCTTTTTGAGCATGACAGTTTTCCGAATCTCTTTACAGACCTGTCATGCTTCTCATCATAATCAGCATAGACATAGTATGAACGATCCCACATAATCTTCTCGCCAAGACTGCAGCCATATCCAGGGTTCCGCTTCAAGGCGGCCAACCTTTCCATGTCGTCATCTGAAGCGAAATCCCCAGGCCCGCCATGGCAGATGTATTCATGCTCTGTGGAAATCACATAAGGCCAAGAGAGAAGAAACTCCCCTATTTCCCTCCTCCTTGAAGGACTGACACAAGCTCTCTCGAATGACAGAATCGATGCTCTTCCTCCCTGAGACACCCATTCATATGGAGCTTCATCCATAAGCAGCCAGTTCTGGAGCCATACATCATGATTCCCGATTACAGGATGGAACCTCTCTCCCAGCTCCATGAAGAACGACAAGCATTCATACACGTCCATATATCCATCTGCGGCATCACCTGTGAAATATAACTGGTCATCGCTTGAAAAAGAAGCTTTTTCGAGCACCTCCATAAGCGCTCTGTACGAACCGTGGACATCACCTATTATTAGTCGTCTCATCTTATTACCCCTGACAATCACATTATTCACGAAAACCCCGCATCGCGCTAGACTCACCGTATGCAGAATACTGACAGAGAATATACGGAAAGTCTCATCTCCTTCATAGGAAAAAGCCCTTCTTCCTTCCATGCGGTCAGAAACATAGGGGAAGAACTGACAGATAATGGATTCATCGCACTCGACGAAAAGAGAAGATGGAGTATCGAGAGAGGAAAATCATACTTCGTGACAAGAAACGGATCTGCGCTCATCGCATTCCGTATTCCGGAAGGGAAACCTGAAGGCTTCTCCATAATCGCATCGCATACAGACAGTCCATCATTCAAGGTGAAAGTTAATCCGGAGATCGTATCATCAGGCCTATATACAACGCTCAATGCCGAGGGTTACGGGGGCATGCTTATCGCTCCATGGTTCGACAGGCCGCTTTCCATCGCAGGAAGAGTCTTCATTAGAAACGGAAACGGATATGAATCAAGGCTTGTAGACTTTGCCCGCCCATTTGTCATGATACCATCACTTGCAATCCATATGGACAGGAAGGTGAATGAAGGACATGGATACAGCATACAGAAGGAGCTGACACCGCTCTTTGCGGAAGGCATAGAGAAAGGCAGATTCATGAGGGCTCTTGCTGAAGCTGCAGGTACAGATGAGAAGAATCTTCTTGAATATGATCTCTATCTCTATCCTAGAATGGATGGAACGATATGGGGCCTTGATAACGAATTCTTCTCAGCCCCGAAGATTGATGACCTCATGTGTGCATACTCATCGATACAGGGACTTATCAATGCGAAAAATGGAAAGAATATCTCCATCGCTGCTCTTTTCGATAATGAGGAGACGGGAAGCGGTACCAAGCAGGGAGCTCTCTCTGATTTCATGAAATCCGCAATAAAGAGAATATGCCTGTCGCTTGGGATTGATGAGGAGGAAAAGGCAATGCTCCTCGCCTCTTCTCACCTTATAAGCGCTGACAACTGCCATGCGCTTCATCCATGCTATGCTGAGAAGTGCGATGTGACGAACAAGCCGAGAGTGAATGGTGGCGTTGCCATCAAATTCAGCGCGGCTCAGAAATACACAACGGATGCGGAGAGCGCGAGCTTCCTCAGATGCCTTCTTGAGGATAATGGCATTCCTTATCAGTATTTCGTAAACAATTCAGATATCCCTGGCGGTTCAACGCTCGGAAATCTATCACAGCAGGAAGTCAGCATCCCGTCGGTGGACATAGGAGCTGCTCAGCTTGCGATGCACTCACCTTATGAAACAGCAGGCGTTAAGGACGTGAAGCCTCTGATCGATCTCGGAAAGGTGTTCTTCGGAATATGATAGACAGTGAGTATCTGATACATAAGCGTCCGGTAAACGCTCTTATAATCTTCGCGCTTCCGATGATGCTCGGAAATCTCTTCCAGCAGTTCTATACGATGGCGGATTCGGTAATCGTCGGAAGGTTCATCGGCGAGAAAGCACTTGCCGCAGTCGGTGCATCATATGCGCTCACCACTGTATTCATCTCCATCGCCATCGGAGGAGGAATCGGAGCATCTGTTGTTGCAAGCCGTGCATTCGGGGCAAGACGCTATGGAGTTATGAAGAGTGCAATAAGCACAAGCCTCATAGCTTTCCTTGTGCTTTCGATAGTGCTGGGAATCTTTGGATACATACTTAGCCCTGCTATAATGAGCGCGCTCAATACCCCAGATGACATCCTTCAGGATTCCATCACCTATCTGAGAATATACTTCCTAGGCCTTCCGTTCCTCTTCATGTACAACGTACTCGCATCAATGTTCAACGCACTTGGGAAATCGAGGATTCCGCTGTTTCTCCTTATCTTCTCATCGGTACTGAATGTTTTCCTCGACATCTTCATGGTCACAACACTCAAGATGGGAGTTGCAGGAGCTGCATGGGCAACGCTGATTGCTCAGGGAATCTCCGCTGTAATCTCATTTTCCATACTGATGAAGACTCTTTCTGAGTTCGACGAGAAGAACGAGAAGCTCTGGTCAGCAGACCTCATGAAGACGATTTCGCTCATAGCCCTTCCATCGATTCTCCAGCAGTCAACGGTATCAATAGGAATGATGCTCGTACAGAGCGTTGTGAACAGCTTCGGTTCAGAAGTTCTTGCAGGTTTCTCGGCAGCGATGAGAATCGAGAGTATCGTTGTTGTACCGATGTCTGCAATGGGAAATGCGATGAGTTCATACACGGCGCAGAATATCGGAGCAGACAAAACCGACAGAGTCATCAGAGGCTATCATGCCTCCTATCTTATCATCGCTGTACTTGCCCTCCTCATAATGCTACCCCTTGAAACTGCAGATGAATGGCTCATAAAGCTCTTCATAGGGAATGAGGGAACAGCAGATGCAATGGCTACAGGAACAGGCTATCTCTCATTCATGGGATGGTTCTTCGCATTCATCGGCTTCAAGATGATTACCGACGGTCTTTTAAGAGGCGCAGGAGATATGACGATGTTCACCATCGCGAATCTTGTGAATCTCTCTATAAGAGTCATAGTTGCATTCGTATTCGCTCCTGTTTACGGTATTGCCATGGTCTGGGTTGCTGTCCCTATAGGCTGGGCCGCCAACTGGCTTATATCCGGAATAGAATACATAAGCGGCAGATGGAAGACGAAAAGAACGTGAACACTCAAGTTGATAGTAGCTAGATTAATAGCTATAATATTATCAATGAAGATAAATACGAATGAAATTATCTCGATAAGTGCGGCTAATCAGAATTTCTCAAATGTCGTAAAAATTGCAGACAAAAAAGGCAAAGCCGTCATATTCAGGAATAACAAACCCAAATACATTCTGCTGAATATCGACGAATCTCCGATTATAGAGATGACAGATGATGAGAAGATTGACTTTGTAGCAACTAGAATCCTTAAAACCCATATGAAGGCCTTTCTGGAGCTCGCGAAATGATCAGACTCTCTGAAGAAAAGGTCAAGTTTCTCTATCAGCTGATGGTAGAGGCAACAGGCGGCACGTTCGGAATACGTGATGAGAACCTGCTGAATTCCGCTTTGGAAGGGATTTTTCAGACATTTGACGGCAAGTATCTATATCCATCCAAAGAGGAAAAGGGAGCCATGCTTGGATACTCCCTTATTTCCAATCATGCATTTGTAGATGGCAACAAACGGATTGGGGTATATGTCATGCTTACATTCCTTGAAGTGAACGGAATTAGAATAGATTGTTCAGACGAAGAACTGATAACCCTCGGACTTGGTCTTGCAGCCGGAGAGATCGGATACGAAGGACTTCTTGACTGGATTCTGGATCATGAAGCCTGATCCCAGTCATTAACAAAGGCCTCCGAAGAGGCCTCTGCTGTAATTCGACCATCAGATAACGTAGCTTATATCATCCTCAGCCGGTATCGGGTAATAAGCGATAGTCTCATCACCCATTGCCTTGAGAGCATTATCTACGTTGTATGCTGAGATACGTCTGTTGGTTGCAGGTGCGAAGTAGTATGTATGGCTTTCTGAGCACATCACTGCCGTGCAGAGCGACTGTTCGGCATCCGTTGTCTCTGCGCTCTCTCTAAGCATTCCATCTGGGATATCTACAACTGCGAATGTATGGAACATCCTTGTCACTCCATCAACCTCGTTCTTTCCAAGTGGTGCGAACTGCTTTGCAAATGCAAGGCGTACGAATCTTGCAGGAGATGAATATCCGCCAGGAAGTCCGAAGCTACCACCGGTTCCGTTTCCGAATGGCTGGAATGTCTCACCAAGAAGATCAAGAGGTGGAGTATCGAGATTAGATACTGCGACATAGTTCTTGAGGTTTGTCTTCTGCCAGTTATAATCAGGCGCATTAGCCATGATACCGATTGTATTCCTATGGACTGTTATGCCGCCTTCATCAGGTTCGATGATGATTGCCTCCCCACTTCCGTCGGAGAAGATATAATGAACTGACATATGAGCGCCGAAGATAAGCTCATCGGTGAGATTGAGGTGCTTAACAGCCTCCTCTACCTCATCGAGTGTCGAGCAGGTACCGAGAATATAAGGAACGAAGAAAGCAGGATGGAGATCAAGGTTTCCTTCGGCCTTCTGAGTGTTGTAATAACCATATCTCGGGAAGTTGAGAAGACAACCCATAAGACCATGATCATTCATTCCATCTGTGAAGATCGGAGAAGCGGCTCCGATGATCGCATTTCCAAGGAATCCGTTTTCCATCGTCACAGTACCACCCTCTCCCGATGGAGATACTGCAAGCTCATAACCTGGTGCAACGACTGTTATCCTGTTTCCGGAGAGATCTCCGAACATATCATATGTACGACCTAAAAGGTGGAGACCATCTTCTGTATGCCATGAGAATGATGAACAGGCAAAGACTGTACTTACTGAGAACATCACAAGTACGAAGATTGAAAGTAAACGTTTCATAAACGCCTCCTTCTCTAATAGTAACCCCGAAATCGGAATAAGGCGAATAAATACTCGCAGGATGTGAGAAATATGGTCATTTCAGCTCTGCAATATGAAATATATCTGTGCTACTATCCCTCGTATGGACAAAAGAGCAAAAGGAATCCTCTGCATACTCACGTCAGCATTCTCATTCGCGGTCATGAATATGTTCGTGCGTCTCTCAGGAGATATTCCGTCTATTGAGAAAAGCTTCTTCAGAAACGCAATCGCGGCAATCGTCGCGCTTATCATCGTCATATCAGAAAGAGAAGAAATAAAAATAGAAAGAAAGGATCTCCCTCTGCTTTTGATCCGTTCTGCCGTGGGAACAGTGGGAATACTTGGCAATTTCTATGCAGTCGATCATCTTATCCTTTCCGACGCGACGATGCTCAATAAGATGTCTCCGTTCTTCACGCTGCTCTTCTCGTTCCTGTTCCTCAAGGAAGGAATATCCTTCAAGAAGATGCTGCTCGTCATAGGAGCCTTCATCGGTAGCCTTTTCATAATCCGTCCGACATTCAGTAACCAGAATCTGCTCGCATCCATAATCGGATTCATCGGAGGTGTTGGTGCAGGAGGTGCATATACAGCTGTCAGAGCTCTTGGCAAAAGAGGTGTGAAAGGGTCGGTCATCGTGCTCTTCTTCTCCGCATTCTCCTGTCTTGTGACGCTACCATACCTCATCTTCGACTTCCATCCGATGACGATAAAGCAGCTTATCATGCTCATTCTTGCAGGAACTGCAGCAGCTTGCGGCCAGTTTGCGATTACCGCCGCATACAGATTCGCGCCTGCCCGTGAAATCTCGATTTATGATTACTCCCAGGTGATATTCTCCGCGATTCTCGGGTACATAGCATTCTCTCAGATTCCCGATGGATGGAGCTTTTTAGGATACGGAATCATCATACTGATGGCCCTCTTGATGTATATTGCGAACAGAAAAGGCGATTGATGCCTTCTCATCTCTTCTTTATGCTCTAAGCATGCAGCTTTCGATACTATTGTTCTTTCAGAGGATAGCAAATCCTCTTCTCGATAAGATAATGGAATGCATCACGGTACTGGGTGAGATTGCGGTTCCACTCGTTGTGCTTCTCATTTTCTCCTGGTGCATCAGCCGCAAGAAGGCTTTTGCAATAGCATCTTCCCTTCTCAGTGCACTGCTTGTATCGCAGACACTGAAGGCGATTTTCAGGATACCACGTCCATTCCAGGCCCACCCTGACCTGATTGCTGCGGGAAGAGTGGAAACAGCTACAGGCTATTCATTTCCATCGGGGCACAGTACCACATCAGGTGCATTCTATTCCTCCCTTGCATACTGCCTGAGAAGGACATGGGTGACGATACTTCTCATTCTGATAATCATACTTGTACCTATCTCAAGAATGTATCTTGGCGTGCATTGGCCACTCGATACAGTCATAGGAACATTGATTGGAGTACTTTCCGGCATATTCCTGACAAGATTCTCATTATCTCTTTACGACAGAAGAAAATCCTATCTTATCTTCACATTCACCTATGGACTTGTTGCAACTGTCGCGGCAGTCATCGTAACGCTTCTTCTCGCCTTTACTGATATAGACAAAACAGCATTTGCTGACCTCGCGTCCAACGCAGCTATCGCGGGGGGTGTGATGCTCGGTTTCTATCTGGACAGGAAGCTCATCTCAACAGATGCTTCAAGCGGAAGCGTGATACAGAAAATCATAAGGTTCATACTTGGCATGGTATCGCTTGTCGCGGTCGCAATGGCTGTCGGTGCAATACCTCTTCCGAAAGAAGCCTCCACGAATCTTCTCTTTTTCATCATCGGACTCTGGAGTACATTCATCTATCCTCTTATCGCTTACACATTGCACCTCATAGGAAGGGAGTGATCACAGCTTCTTCGGATAGCTTCTATCCCTGTACACCCGTTTGAAGAAAGCCGCGGCGGTATCATCCTCATAGATGTTCATGCCGCAGAGCTTTGAGAACAGACGGCCGCACATCTCGGCATCGGCGAGTGCATTATGGGCATCATATTCCCATCCGAACTCCGCAGTGAGGTTTCCAAGGGAGTATGAACGCTTTCCCTTCCACAGCCTTCTCGAGAGTGACAAGGTACAGAAATATTCATTATGACAGCATTCGACTCCCCATGAAGCAAGTGATTCCCTGAGAACTTTCATATCGAACGGCGCATTATGAGCGACAAGAGGAGACGAACCTATGAAATCCTTCATATCAGGCCATATCTCCGCAATCGTAGGCGCGGAAAGTATATCAACAGGATCAAGATGATGAATCGAGAAGCAGACCGGAGAGAATTCCTTCGACTTCGGCTGTATCAGTGAATAATAGGTATCAAGCACTTCGCCTTCCCCATCCATCCTGACAAGCCCGACTGAGCAGGCACTTGCCGAGGATGAGGCGGCTGTTTCGAAATCTATTGCCGTATATATCATCTTGGTGTTTTCTCAAGCATGATACGCAGAATCGTTCTGTTTGTCTCCTCCATTCCCTCATGCGATATACGGGTAAGATGGTCGATAGAGGAAAGGGAATCATCTCCTACGATTCCAGCCTCGCCTCCTGCGCGTTTCCCATTCATCGCAAGCGTGACAGCGATTGAGGCGGCGGTAAGGGATGTGTAGATCTTCAGCGCGCATGTATCCTTTGCCCCGTCACAGATGATTCCGGAGAGATTTCCAATCATATTATTGATCGTTGCATCCATTGTGGATATATCACCGCCGAGAAGGTATGAATAAGCGCATGCAGTCCCGATTGCGGCTGTGAATGCACCGCAGAGCGCAGACAATCTGTCCTTGAAACTCGTCAGGACAAGTCCAACAAGCTCGCTTATCGCCACGGCAGAGAGCATCTCGTCCTCGCTCTTGCCAAGATACTCAGCAAGAATCGAAACAGGTACGGTTACGGTTATTCCCTGATTACCTGATCCCGAGTTTATCATCACAGGAAGGACAGATCCGGCCATTCTCGCATCGGAACCAGCCGCAGCGGCAGCAGCTGCCATTGTGAAAGCTTCCTGAAGTGTTCCAGGAACAGAAGGCAACGACGCTGTCATTATCCTGCCGACGGAAAGTCCCCATTCATTCCTGAGACCTTCATCGCTTATTGCCCTGTTCTCGCTGACAGCTTTTCTCAGGAGTCCTTTAATTCCATCTGAAAGCGAGGATGCATATTCGACGACATCTCCAAGAGTAAGAGTTGCAAGGAAGGAATCCTCAGAGAATGACTGGCACTCGGGGAAGAACATCGTAGCTTCTGAAAGCACCACACCATCGAGCTCAAGCGATGTGAATCGGTCATGCTCCCCTGATATCACCGCAGAAGCGGAATGGCCCTGCCCATAGACAACAACCTTCACATAAAGCGATGGTGCGTTCTCATCGATTTTCACTTCAAGAGGGAATTCTGCAGCTTCCTTTCTTTCCTTATCCGTTACAGTCGAAAGGACAGAAAGCCCTGCAGATGACTTATGGATGGCGATTCCAAGAGAGACCGCGGCCCTTATACCATGAAGCGACGTATTGGGAATGGAAACACCCATGGCATTCTTCATCATATTAGGAGATACGACAGCCTCTCCCCTTTCAGGCTTCATACCGAAAAGCTCTGCAGCTTTCGCTCCGGCGAGAGCAGCTGCTGCAGGCTCTGTACAGCCCATGGCTTCGATGATTTCCTTCTCGAGGAGAATGTCGATCCGCTTCCTATTCAGCATCAGGAACCTCTGATATGAAAATCTCTCCGCTGACATTCATTGAATATTCAAGGCCAGCTGGAATGACAACAGCCTCGCCTTTCGAGATTGTCATCGTTTCACCCTTGGATGCAAAACGTACATTGCCTTCCGTTACTATGGCTATGGCAATTGAATCATCCTTGATCTCATACAGTCCCGTACCTGCTGAAAGCAGACGGAAATCGGGGGAAGGAGATGAATAGCACCTGCGGCCGAATCCATCCTCAGACGTCTTGCATTTCACCGCATCATACTCATCGAAGCTCATTATCCTCTCAAGCTCCGGAAGATCGATGCGCTTCGGAGTAAGACCACCTCTCAGTACATTGTCAGAAGCATCCATGAGCTCGACACCATTACCGAATACATAGGCATGAAGCGTATCCGGAACGATAGGAAGAGCTTCCCCCACTCTCAGATGGACTACATTCAGAAGATATGGGAAGAGACACCCGATATCATCACCATGTTCCTCAAGGCATCTCCTTGCAACACCTGTTCTTGTCAGGAACAGACCGTCCCAGGAAGCTTCTGAGGAAGCGGATAAACTGGACTTGAGTTCATCAAGTATTATCTTCTTCTCTTCTGCAGGAAGCGCGAATAGAGACATGAAAAGTGTTTTAATCGAAGAAGCAAGAGCCTTTATCGTTCGGCCATATGCTGATGGAACAACAGCTGCAAGATCTGCTTTGATAACCTCAAGGTTTCTGAATCCGCACATGGCAGTAACAGGAGACAGAGCAAGGAACATCTCGCATTTTGCATTATCGTCACTATAAGAACAGGGCTCGCCTTTTGCCCTCTTCTCTGCTTCCTTTGCCCATCCTTCCTTAGCCTGAACCTTGCTCGGGTGGCACTGAAGAGAAAGAGGCTTCTCGATCGCAAGTATCTTCATAAGAAGAGGAAGCTTTCCTGCGTATCGCTCCCAGTCACAGCCTAGATAACCTTTCTCATTGTAGACAAGCGAAGAAAGCGGAGTACCTTCCTCTGTCACAGCATCTCCAGATGGATGCGTTCCAAGCCACAGCTCTGCCTGCGGCTTACCTGTATAATCACCGATGAGGGAAGGAATGAAATCCTTATTACCCCATGCATAGTCTTTTACGACGCCTTTGATCCTCTTGATTTCCATAAGGAGGATTATAACATAGATGCAGTCTCATGGAAGAACCGCTTCTTCCGTATTCTCCTTTTTCTTAAGCATTCTGAGAAATGATGCGAAGAAGAACAGAGCGATGATGAATGTGAGTCCGTCGCTTATAGGCTGGCTGAGCGCAACGCCTTTCAATCCAGCGAAGCCTGGAAGAATAAGGATGAGCGGTATGAAGAATATACCCTGCCTTGCCATGGCAAGAACCGTTGCAGGAACCGCATTACCAGTTGACTGCAGTCCCATGTTCGTTGCCGTGACGATGCCTGTAAGCGGCAGGAGCAGAGCCTGAGCACGGAGCGCATAAACGCCGATTGCTATTACCTCAAGATCATCTTTCCTGAAGGCTTTCATGATAGCCGGAGCAAGGATGATGCAGAGAGCGGAAACACAGAGCATGAGGATGGTTCCGACAAATGCCGTATACTTCGTAGCCAAGCGCACCCTGTCGAAGCGCTTTGCCCCGTAATTGAATGACGAAACAGGCTGGAATCCCTG
>JADIMF010000138.1 GCA_017694915.1 Candidatus Ornithospirochaeta stercoravium | reverse complement strand
ACAACCGGTGCCGGCAACCCTCAGAAATACATGAAGATGTGGAAGGAAGCCGGTATCAAGGTGATTCCAGTAGTCGCCTCGACTGCTATCGCAAAGCTCATGGAGCGCATGGGAGCTTCCGCTGTAATCGCAGAAGGAGGAGAGAGCGGCGGACATATCGGAGAACTCACTACAATGGTTCTCGTACCGCTTATCGTCTCATCGGTATCGATTCCTGTAATAGCTGCCGGAGGTATCGCAACAGGAGAACAAGGAGCTGCAGCTTTCATGCTCGGAGCTGTCGGCATACAGATGGGGACACGCTTCCTTTCAGCTGATGAGTGCAGTATCTCAGAGGTTTACAAGGAGAAGATCCTGAAAGCCAGCGACAGGTGCACGATGGTGACAGGAAAGAGGCTCGGGCATCCCGTACGTTCGTTAAAATCACCGTTCTCGCGTTCATATGAGAAAGCCGAATACAGCAGCATAAGCGATGATGAGCTGGAAGCACTGGCTGTTGGAGCTCTCAGAAAAGCGGTTGTCGATGGTGATAACGAAAATGGCTGTTTCCTTGCCGGGCAGGTTGCCGCTCTCGTCAATAAGAGCGAGAGTGCGGCTTCGATTGTAAAAAGCATAGCTGAAGATACAGAGAAATGCTTGAAGGGTGCTTCAAAATGGATAAGATAGCCATCGTTTTCTCAGGACAGGGAGCACAGTATCCCGGTATGGGAAGGGATATATATGAGAAATATCCTGAAGCAAGGAAGATGCTGGATGCTTTTGAGCACTTACATCCAGGACTTCTTCACCTGATGTTTGAATCAGATGCGGAGGAACTAAGGAAGACTACCAATACCCAGATTGTGCTCTATGCTTTCGAACGCGCTGTTTCTGCGGTCATCGCAAAGCATGTGAAAACCGGGACAGCAGCAGGCTTCTCGCTTGGAGAGATCTCTGCGCTGGCAGAAGCTGGTGTTGTATCAGATGAAGATGGGTTCCGGCTTACAGAAGAAAGAGGCAAGATCATGCAGAAAGCAGCGGAGCAATCCGATACAGCAATGCTTGCCGTTCTGAAGCTTTCAGATGAGGATGTGGAATCCATTGCGGAAGGTTTTAAGAACACCTATCCGGTGAATTACAACGCACCTGGACAGGTTGTGGTCTCACTTCTTAAGTCAGAAGAGGAAGCTTTTGCATCTGCTGTGAAGGAAAAAGGCGGAAGAACGATGAAACTCAGCGTTTCAGGCGGTTTCCACTCCCCTTTCATGCAGGAAGCGGCTTCGGAATTCGAAAAGATTCTCGCTTCATTCGTCTTCAGCAAACCTTCGATTCCCATCTGGTCGAATGTCACAGGGAAGGAATATGAAGAGGACATCAAAGACCTGCTTTCTCTGCAGATATCCTCCCCTGTCAGATGGAAGGATGAAATTCTCGGAATGAAGGACGAAGGATACTCCGTATTCATTGAAGCAGGTCCTGGTACAACACTGACGAATCTCATCAGAAGAATCTATCCGGAGGCCCAGGTTTTCCCAGCAGGAACTGTGGATGACATAGAGAAAATCATCGGAGGACTCAGAAATGAATGAATGCACTCTGATAATAACAGGGGGATCGAGAGGCATCGGGAAAAGCATTGCCCTCCTCTTTGCCTCCTCCGGTTATTCAATAGCTATCATCTATGCAGGAAATGATGAGAAAGCCAGAGAAACTGTGGAAGAATGCAGGGCTTTCTCCGTTAAAGCAGAAGCGTATAAATGCAACGTGGCCTCCTCAGAGGAAGTAAAGGAAACGATGGCCGCCATCAGAAAGGAATTCACAGGGATTTCCGTTCTTGTGAACAATGCTGGAATTACAAGAGACGGAATTGCGGCAATGATGAAGGACGAGGACTGGAATGATGTGATCGACACAAATCTCAGAGGGCCTTTCCTCATGATAAGGAATACTATCCCGCTTTTTCTCAGGAACAAAGGCGGAAGAATCATAAACATAAGCTCTGTCTCTGGACTCATGGGGAATCCTGGGCAGGCGAACTATTCAGCTTCAAAGGCTGGACTTATCGGACTGACGAAATCGATAGCCCGTGAACTTGCACAGAAGAACATCACGTGCAATGCAATCGCGCCGGGATTCATCAGGACTGATATGACAAAGAATCTGGAAAATACCCCGCTTATCTCATCAATTCCTCTCGGAAGGATGGGAGATGCGGAAGATATCGCAAGGACCGCGCTCTTCCTCGCCTCCTCCCCTTATATCACAGGCGAGGTAATAAGAGTCGATGGCGGACTTGCAATGTGAGGCAATATGGAAAACAGACGTGTTGTAATAACAGGAATGGGCACGGTAAGCCCTATCGGTAATACAGTAGAGAAATCCTGGGACAGCCTTGTAAATGGCAGATCAGGAATCGGAAAGATCACATACTTCGACACTTCGCTTTTCAAAGCCAAGCTCGATGCTGAAGTGAAGGATTTCAATCCACGAGACTGGATGGAGAAACAGGACATGCTCCGTTCGGACAAGTATGTGCATTATGCCTTCGCCGCAACCACGGAAGCCATTGCTGACAGCGGCATAGAAGGAACTGTCGATCCAGAGAGATTCGCTGTCTACTATGGGAGCGGTATCGGAGGAATCTGCACATTCTCAGCGGAAATGCGGAAGCTCATCGACAGAGGCCCGGGGCGCGTCTCGCCTTTTCTTATCCCGATGATGATTCCGAACATGGCAGCGGGAATGCTCGCAATCAGATTCGGATGCAGGAATGCCGCGATTCCAGCCGTAACAGCCTGTGCGTCAGGCACAAATGCAATCGGAGAAGCTGTACGTGCAATCAGACATGGATATGCGGATGCCGCTATAACAGGTGGTTCTGAGGCGGCTATCAGCGAAATCGGAGTAGCAGGATTCCAGAACATGCAGGCTCTTTCCGTTGCAGAGGATCCGGAAGCAGCTTCCCTTCCTTTTGACAGAAGAAGAGCTGGATTCGTCATTGGTGAAGGTGCTGCGACGCTCATCCTCGAGGAATATGAAAGGGCAAGAAAAAGAGGTGCTCATATCTACGGAGAGGTCGTTGGTTATGGTTCTACCTGCGATGCATATCACATAACAGCTCCATCTCCTGATTCAGATGGAGGAAAGAGAGCAATTGAAGAAGCTCTCAGGGAAGCAGGCTGGAAAGAGGATGAAAAACTCTACATCAACGCGCATGGAACAGGAACACCGATGAATGACAGATGCGAGACGAAAGCCATTAAGCGTGCGCTCGGAGAGGAAAATGCAAGAAAAGCTATGATCAGCTCCTCAAAATCCATGACAGGCCACATGCTTGGTGCCGCGGGTGCATTTGAGGCTATCGTTGCAGTCAAAACGCTTGAGTGCGGAATAGTAACGCCAACAATCAATCTCACAGAACCGGATCCGGATTGCGACCTCGATTACACCCCGCTTACAGCACGCAGCTGGCAGAGCGATCTCGCGCTTTCGATTTCACTGGGTTTCGGAGGACATAACGCTGTCCTCGCATTCAGGAGGATATGATGAATGCTGAAGCTATAAGAGAATACGCCCATCTGATGAGGGAACTGGATCTCACAGGGCTCGAAGTCAACGAAAACGGCGCAACCATCCGCCTTGAAAGAGGGAAAGCGGAGGAAGATGTATCAAAACCTCAGGAAGCAGCCGTAGATATGAAAGAAGAGAAAGGAAGCCTCATAACATCACCGATGGTAGGAGTGTTCTATACCTCTCCTGAAGAAAATGCTGAGCCATATGTGAAGAAAGGAGACAAAGTAAGGAAAGGAGATACTCTCTGCCTCATAGAATCGATGAAGCTTCTTAATGAAATAACAGCGGACAGAGATGGGATAATCCTTGAAGTGCTTGGGAAGAATGCGACGGTGGTCGGTTTCGGGACTCCTCTTTTCAGGATTTCGGAGGGGCTATGAACAGAGATGAGATAATGAAGCTTCTTCCCCACAGGAATTCGATGCTGCTTCTTGATGAAGCGGAGAGAATCGGAGATACAGCACATGGCATGTATAAAGTGAATGGAAACGAATTCTTCCTCGATGGTCATTTCCCGGACTTCAAAGTGGTACCTGGAGTGATTCTCTGCGAGATACTTGCCCAGACTGCATGCTCCCTTATTGATATGAAGGAGAGTTCATCGATTCCCGTCTATGCAGGACTTGAGAAGGTCAGGTTCAAATCACCTGTACGTCCTGGCGATGAATTCAGGACGGAGTGCAGAATCACGAAAGCAAGGAAGCCTTTCTACTTCTGCGAAGGCTCAGGTTATGTCGGTGATAAACTATGCATCACCGCATCCTTCTCTTTCGCAATCGTCGATAAGGACAAAATATGTTCGCAAGAATCCTGATAGCAAACAGAGGCGAAATAGCCGTACGGATCATACGCGCCTGCAAGGAGATGGGCATTAAAGCTCTTGCAGTATATTCCGAAGCTGACAGCTCATCGCTGCACCGCTATCTTGCGGATGAAAGCATCTGCATAGGTCCGGGAATAGCATCAGAAAGCTATCTTGATCCGGAAAGAATCATAAGCGCGGCTCTCGCGCTCAAGGCGGATGCCGTGCACCCTGGGTATGGTTTTCTTTCCGAGAATCCTGTTCTGGCTGAGAAATGCAGGGAAAACAGCATTGCCTTCATCGGTCCGGATGCTGATGTCATGCTACGCCTTTCCGATAAATCGCGGATAAAGAAAATCGCGGAGGAAGGAGGACTTCCTGTCATTCCTGGAAGCGATGTTCTGAAGAATGCGGAAGAAGCTGTAGAAATAGCAGAAGCAATAGGATACCCGGTAATGCTGAAGGCTGTATCAGGAGGCGGTGGAAGAGGTATCAGGCGGATAGCAAGCAGCGAAGAACTCATAGCTCTCTTCCCTATCGCTGAGAAAGAAAGCCTCAGCACTTTCGGCGATGGGAGCCTCTATCTCGAGAAATGCATCGAGAATGCAAAGCATATCGAAGTGCAGATACTGGCAGATGAGAAAGGTAATGCCATCGCACTTGGAGAGAGGGATTGCTCCTTACAGCGCCATCATCAGAAGGTACTGGAGGAATCGCCATCGCCGGTGCTTTCAGAAAGCACAAGGTGTGAAATGCTCAGGAAATGCGAGGAAGCTGTAATCCACATGGGATATACAGGAGCGGGTACGCTTGAATTCCTGCTCGATGGACAGGGCAATTACTACTTCATGGAGATGAATCTCAGGCTTCAGGTAGAGCATGGTGTCACGGAAATCCTCACGGGAATCGATCTTGTGAAATGGCAGATAAGGATTGCCGCAGGCATCCCCATTTCATTCACCCGTTCCGATGTGAGGCTCAACGGTTCTGCAATCGAATGCAGGATAAACGCACGTTCGCTTGGAATGGTGAGGAAACTACATATCCCGGGCGGCCCTTTCGTGAGATTCGACACATATCTCGATACAGGAGCAGAGATATCGCCATACTATGATTCGCTCATAGGAAAGCTCATTGTCTACTCAAAATCGAGGGAGGAATCCATCAGGAAGATGCGGGCATATCTCTGCGAACTGGTAATAGAGGGCATAGAGACAAACATAGAAGAGGAACTTTCAATTCTCTGCAGACCCGATTTCATCGCAGGTGCGTATGACACCTCAACTCTGGAGAGCCTATGATATTCACGCTCAAACCTGAGAACGAACTGGAAAAAGATGGAAGGAAGAAAGCTCCTTTATATGGAGAAGAGGAAATCGTCTGCCCGAACTGCCATCGGACGCTGAAGATAAGCCAGGCGGAGAGCGCAATGATGACCTGTATATGCTCTCATCATTTCCGGATAGGAGCAAGAAAACGAATCGGGTACATGACAGACAGCTTCACCGAGCTTTTTGGAGATATCAGGCAAAGAGATCCTCTGTCCTTTCCCGGATATGGCGATAAACTTGAAAAAGCAAGGAAACAGAGCGGAGAGGAAGATTCTGCCATAACAGGAACGGCTATTATCTGCGGAATGAAATGCGCACTGTTCGCAATGGACCCATTTTTCATGATGGGATCGATGGGGACAGTTACAGGGGAGAAAATCGCTTCTCTTTTTGAATATGCAACAGAGAACGATTTACCTGTAATCGGATTCACAGCATCAGGAGGAGCAAGGATGCAGGAGGGACTTCTGTCTCTTATGCAGATGGCCTCGACAAGTGCTGCAGTCAGAAGGCATTCCGATAAGGGGCTTCTATACATTACAGTGCTGACAGATCCCACGACAGGAGGAGTGACGGCTTCTTTTGCCATGGAGGGCGACATAATCATTGCTGAACCAAGAGCAACGGTGGCTTTTGCAGGAAGAAGGGTTATCGAGGAGACGACAAAGGAGGAGCTTCCGAAAGGATTCCAGACATCAGAGTTCCTTCTTGAGCATGGCTTTGTGGATATCATCACGGACAGAAAGGATGAGAAGAAGCTTCTCGCATCGCTATTGAGACTTCATGGAGGAGAAAAATGACGGCATATGAGAAAGTGAGGACAGCAAGAAACAATGCGCGTCCCACAGCTTGTGATTATATCGGCAGGATATTCTCCTCATTCATAGAACTTCATGGTGATAGAAGATACCGAGATGATAAAGCGGTTATAGGTGGTATTGCTTTCCTCCGTGATATGCCGGTTACTGTAATCGGAATCGAAAAAGGCCATACGGCAAACGAGAGGATTCATCACTCATTCGGCTCCCCTTCTCCTGAAGGATACAGAAAAGCACTGCGGCTCATGAGGATGAGTGAGAAGTTCAGACACCCGATAGTGACGCTTGTCGATACATCGGGAGCTTATTGCGGAATCGGGGCGGAGGAACGAGGTCAGGGAGAAGCCATTGCAGAGAATCTTCTGGAAATGAGCGCACTGTCCGTCCCCATCGTATCGCTCCTTATAGGAGAAGGAGGAAGCGGAGGGGCACTTGCGTTAGCGCTTTCCGACAGGCTTTGGATGCTTGAGAACTCAATATATTCCGTCATATCACCGGAAGGCTGTGCCTCAATACTCTGGAGGGACGGAGGAGAGGCTGCAAAAGCCGCGGAAGCACTGCGTCTAACTGCAGAGGATGCCGCAGAGCTGGGAATAGCTGACAGGATAATCGACGAGGAACTCATCGGGACCGATTACTTCTACACAAAGCTCAGGGATGAACTGTACGAGGAAATACTCAGTCTTTCCTCACATGAAAACATCAGAGATGAAAGATACCGGAGATTCCGGGCTTTCGGAGAACACCAGAAAATATGATCTATGAACAATTCTGTACTATAACGGAGGATGGTGGCAGACCGGTTTCAGTCGACTACCACTACCCTCAATGTTTCAATTTCGCATATGACGTAGTCGATCAGGTTGCGGTAAAAACGCCGGAAAAGACCGCTCTAGTATGGTGCAGCGACCGCGGAGAAGAAAGAACATTCACATTCCACGATATAATGGAAATGAGCATACGTTATGCAAAAGTCCTTATCAGCAGCGGGATTTCCAAAGGAGATAAGGTAATCGTCTCACTCCGAAGGCATTATGAATACTGGATCACAGCCGTAGCTCTTGAACGAATCGGAGCAGTGATGATACCGGTGACATCGATGCTCACAGCAGAGGACTTCGCATACCGGATTTCTGCTTCGGATGCAAAAGCTGTCATCATAACGCCTTTTGACAATGTTCCGGAGAACATAAGAAAAGCGAAGGCAATTACTGACCGTGAATTATCACTATGGACAATAGCTGATGGAGTCGAGGGCTTTGACAATCTTCCTGCAGAGGCCGAAATGCAGACTCCCATTATGGAAAGAATCGACACCAGAGCCGAAGAGGCCATGCTCATGTATTTCACATCAGGCACGACAGGACGGCCAAAAGGCGTAATCCATGACCATACATACGCCCTTTCGCATATAATCACGGCAAAATACTGGCAGGGAGCATTTGATGGTGGCCTACACTTCACGCTTGCAGAGACAGGCTGGGCAAAAGCCTCATGGGGAAAGCTGTATGGACAATGGTTGGTAGGTTCTGCCGTCATGGTCTATGATTTCACCTCATTCGATCCGGGACAGCTTGCCACAATCATAAACAGATACGGTGTGACATCTTTCTGCGCACCACCAACAGTCTACAGATATCTTGTGAGAAAGGGATTCACGGCAATGCCGACCCTCAGAAGTGCAACAACAGCCGGAGAGTATCTCTCCCCAGATATCTTCAGGGCTTTCAGGGAGAAAACAGGAATCACGCTGAGAGAGGGATACGGACAGACTGAGACTGCGCTCATTGCAGCGAATTTCACTTATGACAAAGCTGTCGATGGTTCAATGGGAAAACCATCGCCTCTGTACACTGTCCGGATTCTCCGTCCCGATGGAAGCGAAGCCTCTCCCGGAGAAAAGGGAGAAATTGCGATTGAAGCAGAAAACAGGAAGAAGCCAATCGGAGTTTTCTCATCATATCTCGATGATGGTGAACTCTACGAAAAAGCCTGGAGAGATGGCCTGTATCATACAGGCGATGAGGCCAGCATGGATGAAAACGGAAGCATATGGTTCTTCGGAAGAATCGATGATGTCATAAAAAGCAGCGGTTTCAGAATCGGACCGGGAGAAATCGAATATATAGTCTCAAAGCACCCCGCAGTTGAGGAATGTTCTGTCGTTGGCATCCCTGACGTGCTCAGAGGACAGAAGATAAAAGCATTCATCAAGCTTCATCAGGGAGTAAGGCCCTCACGGGAGCTTGAGAAAACCATCAGGGATTTCTGCAATTCGCAACTTGCTGAATACAAATGGATACGAAGCATCGGATTCGTTGACAATTTCCAGAAGACGATAAGCGGCAAGATAATTAAACACTTATTAATAACATAATACAATCCGATTACGGATTTATATATTTAATTATTATATTCAAATATCTGAAGAATACACAGATTGTCCGCCGCGGAGCGGACAACTTCTTGTTTTTCCATAAGAAAGTTCTCGTTATTGCATTCATTGCTGAAATTTATCTATGATAAACGGGTTGAAAGTACAAGGAGAAGGTTATGGCTGATAAAGCAATCAATACACGCTATGGACGTTCCTCGAAAGATATTGCTCAGGATTTCGCTGAGCAGCTGAAATATAGTCTCGACTCTGATATCTACCACACAACCGCAGAGGCAAGGTATCAGGCACTTGCATATGCAATCCGCGATAGGATCATTCACCAGTGGGATCTCTCAAGAAAGACACAGAGGGCAAAGCACTCAAAGAGAGTTTACTATCTTTCCCTTGAGTTCCTCATGGGAAGAGCGATGACGAACAACATCATCAACCTCGGACTTGAGAAGCCTGTTCGCGACGCGCTCTCTTCTCTTGGCTACACGCTTGAGGAACTGAGGGATGTAGAACCGGATGCAGGTCTTGGAAACGGAGGACTTGGCCGTCTTGCCGCATGTTTCCTCGATTCTCTTGCATCACTTGAGTATCCTGCATACGGCTATGGTATCAGATACAACTACGGAATATTCCGCCAGCAGATCAGAAACGGTCAGCAGGTCGAAGTTCCTGATAACTGGCTTAAGGATGGAAATCCTTGGGAAGTGAAGAGACCTGATCTTGTGTATCCTGTATTCTTCGGTGGCTCTGTCAGGGAAATGTATGAAAACGGCAAGGACATCTTCCGCTGGATTCCTGATGAGACTGTAAACGGAATCGCTTACGACACCCCGATTGTCGGCTACGGCGGAAAGACAGTGAATACACTCCGTCTGTGGTCCGCACAGTCTCCTGAAGGTTTCTCTTTCGAGGAATTCAATTCCGGCGATTACACAGAAGCTGTAAGGGATAAGATCAACGCAGAGACAATCTCACAGGTGCTCTATCCTAATGATACGCTTTATATGGGCAAGGAACTGAGACTGAAGCAGCAGTACTTCTTCGTATCATGCTCTCTTCAGGATATCCTCAGAAGATTCAAGAGAAATCCTGACTACAAGTGGTCCGATTTCTCGGAAATCGCGGCAATCCAGCTCAATGACACGCATCCTTCACTCGCCATCCCTGAACTGATGAGGCTTCTCATCGACAAGGAAGGACTCGGATGGGATGAGGCTTGGGATATCACAGTGAAGACAATGGGATACACTAACCATACACTCATGCCGGAAGCACTTGAGAAATGGCCACTCCCGATGATTGAGAAGCTTCTCCCTCGCCATATGCAGATCATATACGAGATCAACCAGCGCTTCCTCGATCACGCAGTATCATTCTTCCCAATGCAGAATGAGAAGATTGCGAAAGTCTCCATCATAGAAGAGTCCACTCCGAAGATGGTAAGGATGGCTAACCTTTCAATCATCGGATCTCATTCTACAAACGGTGTTGCTGCACTTCATTCTGAGCTCCTCAGGAAGGACATGTTCCCTGAGTTCAGCACTATATTCCCGGAGCGCTTCAACAATAAGACGAATGGTATCACGCAGCGTCGCTGGCTTCTCGATGCAAACCCCGCTCTCTCTGATCTCATCACAGATGCAATCGGAGACAAGTGGATTACGGATTATTCGAGAATCGCCGATCTCAGGGCTTTTGCAGATGATCCCGCTTTTGTCGAGAAGTTCGGAAAGGTCAAGGAAACAGCAAAGGCAAATGCCGCGACATTCCTCAAGAATGACTCCGGCTACATCCTCGATACATCAACACTCATCGATGTACAGGTAAAGAGAATACATGAGTATAAGAGACAGCTGCTGAATGCACTCAATATACTTATGATCTACTGCCGCATGAAGAATGATAAGGCATACCTTGATTCATTCCAGCCGACCACATTCCTTTTCGGAGGAAAGGCAGCTCCTGGATACGTCAACGCAAAGCTCATCATAAAATTCATCTCGAACGTGTCAAAGGTAATCGCAAGCGACAGAGCGATAAGCCAGAAGCTCAAGGTTGCATTCATGCCTGATTACCGCGTCACGATGGCAGAGGCTGTCATTCCAGCAACGAATATCTCAGAGCAGATATCAACAGCAGGAACAGAGGCATCCGGAACTGGAAACATGAAGTTCATGTTCAACGGAGCACTCACTGTCGGAACGCTCGATGGCGCGAATGTAGAAATTGCAGAGGAAGTCGGAAAGGACAACATCTTCATCTTCGGTCATACGGAAGAAGAGATATCTGCTCTTGCGGCCTCTGGCTACAATCCACGCGAATGGGTTGAGAAGGATGCAGAGATAAAGGAGATGATCGATCTCATCGATTCAGGTTATTTCTCAATCAACGAGCCACATATCTTCCAGCCACTGAAGGATTCACTCTTCGGCTATGGCAACGATAGATATTTCCTCTTCGCGGATCTCAGGATGTATCATGATATCCACGAGAAGGCTACAGAGCTTTATCGCGACAACCGTGCAGAATGGAACAGGAAGGCTGTCATAAACATCGCATCTTCCGGAAAGTTCTCATCGGACAGAACGATAAAGGAATATGCGGATGATATCTGGCATATCAAGCCATGTAAGGTAAAGAAGTCATCAACAGACTCAGTTCTCGAAGATGCAAAGAAAGTCCAGTAAGGAATCAGGAGGGGGTGCAAAGCCCCCTCTTTCATATTCATCAAAACATGAAGGAATCCTGGTGATGATTCTCATCACACTCTCCGGAGGACTGCAGGATGCCTACACTTATCTCATAAGGGATCATGTATTCGCGAATGCGCAGACAGGAAATATAGTATTGCTGATGGTAAGCCTCTTCGACGGTAATTTCCAGAAAGCTGGCTCCTACCTCATACCAATTCTGTCTTTTGCATTAGGAATAGCGGCGGCGCACACGCTGAGCATGAAGTGGAAATGCAGGCTACTGAGCTGGAGACAGTTCATCATTCTCTTGGAGTTCTTGCTTCTTATTGCTGTCGGTTTCATACCGCTTTCACTATCGCAATATGCAAACGCTCTCGTCTCATTCTCATGTGCGATGCAGGTGCAGTCTTTCAGGCGTTTTCATGGAAGAGCTTATGCGAGCACGATGTGCATAGGAAATCTCAGAAGCGGGATGGAAAGCCTGTCAATTTACTGCAATACAAAGAATAAAGAAGCAATCATCGATGCTTTGCATTATTTCGGAGTCATCCTTACTTTCGGTATTGGCGCAGGAATCGGAGGTGTATTGTCTTCTGCTTGCGGAGTACAGGCAATCTGGGCGTCTCCTCTGCTTCTTATCATCGCTTTCATTGTCATGAAGGAGACAGGAAACTCTGCAAAGCACTCTCAGATGGCAGGATGAATGTTACCGAGATAGGATAATCAGGATTCATTGCAATCCAGATATTCACACTCGAAGCAGCTACATCCCCCTCTCTGGAAAGGTTATCGGAAAGGGGTGAAACAGAAAGCGTCCTATACCCCGCTGCTCTGGTTCTGTCGAGTATGTTCTTATATGTTCTCGACAGCCTGGATACGAAATCAGGGCTATCCTTTTCCTTGACAAGAGGAGTTGTCAGCACCGCATCCGTATTCCATTTCTGGATACCTGGAAATGACTGCAGGTCTTCATCTGCAACAGCTGCAGCATCCGTCTCATACGATGAGATATCATCGGCAATAGCGGTCATCGTGCTCTGATCGATACCGGAGATAATCTCTTCGATAAACCCCTTCTCAATAAGAAGCCCGTCAAGGGAAATGCCATCAAGCATCAGATACCTGTCCGTGAAGTCCAGAAGAATCCTCTTAAGAGGAACCTCCTTTCCCTTTCCTTCGATATGCACGGCAAGGTATTTCTTTCCATGGTCTTCCGCGACCATATCATCTGTATATACACTGCAGCAGAGCCACACGGACCGCATGATCGCATAAAACAGCTCGTCATCATAATCCTTCCGTGGATTCTCGATTATCCTTCGTCTTATTTCAGAGAGGATCTTGTTGTCATGTGCTCTTCCCATACATCCATTCTAAAAGAAAGCGGCATATGTTAGAATCATCTGGATGACAATAATAATACTTGCAGCCGGCTTATCTGAAAGAATGGGAGAAAATAAGCTGCTGCTGCCGTTCAACGGTCATGAGCTTATACTCGAAACGATAGATAAAGCCCTCTCATATTCAAAAAAGGTGAAGGTTGTAATTGGCTACCAAAGAGAAAGAATGGAAGCTGTCCTCGCTGATTATCCCGTGGATATCGTGTACGCAGAGGATTACAGATCAGGGCAGATGGCAAGCACGAAACGAGGAATAGAGAACGTTGAGGATGATGACTTTGCAATCCTCCCAGGCGATCTTCCCCTCATCACGGAAGATGATTTCATCGGCTGTGAAAAAGCACTTGAGAAGCATCAGATATCACGCTGTGTATCATATGGGATTCCTGGGCATCCAGTCATGCTGAGAAAGGAAAACCGTGAAAGGATACTCTCCTTCCACGGCACAATGAAAGAATATCTTTCGCTATATGACACCGCTACCTATAACGGAAGCATCGGCTGTGTTTTCGATGCCGACACTCCCGAACGGTACAGAATGCTTTTAAACGGAGACCTTGACCTTTCCGTTCTCCATTGAAAGATGGATACTGCAGCCTTCCGTAAGCGTACCTGAAAGCATAGAACGTGAAAGCTCATTCTCAACTTCATTCTGTATGCACCTTCTTATAGGACGTGCACCGAACTGTGGATCGAATCCTGCTTTTGCGATGTAGCTTTCCACATCATCGCCCCAGTCAAGATGGAAGCCGCGTTTCTCAACCCTCTCTCTCAGAGTCTCAAGCTGAAGATGGACAATCTTCTTTATCTCATTCTCACCAAGCGGGTTGAAGATGACTATCTCATCAATCCTGTTGATGAACTCAGGCTTGAACGTATGCCTGATGATTTCCATCACGCTCTCATTCGCATGCTCAGGATCCTGAAGTATCTCAGCAGAACCGAGGTTTGATGTCATGATGATTATCGTGTTCGTGAAATCAACGACACGCCCCTGACCATCAGTAAGACGGCCATCATCAAGCACCTGCAGCAGGATATTGAAGACATCAGGATGAGCCTTCTCTATCTCGTCAAAGAGAATGACTGAGTATGGTCTTCTCCTGACAACTTCGGTAAGCTGACCACCCTGATCATATCCGACATATCCTGGAGGAGCTCCAATAAGACGGGATACGGAGAACTTCTCCATATATTCAGACATATCGATACGTGTCAGCGCCTTCTCATCATCGAAGAGGAAACCTGCAAGGACCTTTGCAAGAAGCGTCTTTCCGACACCGGTAGGACCAGCGAACAGGAATGATCCGAGAGGTCTGTGCTCATCGCCTATTCCAGCTTTATTCCTTCTTATAGCGTTGGATACAGCCTCAATAGCCTTTTCCTGCCCTATGACAGACTCAGAGAGCGTCTTCTCGAGATTGAGATACTTCTCCATCTCAGAACCCATCATCTTCTGAACAGGAACACCTGTCCAAGCGGAGACTACTTTAGCTATATCATCTTCAGTAACCTCTTCCCGCAGTAGCCTTCTACCGTCCTTTGTAAAGGAATTGACCTTGTTCTCCGCTTCCTTTATGTCATTCTGAAGGGCGGGGATACGGCCATGCTTTATCATCGCAGCTGTGTTGAGATCACCTTTGCGTTCAGCGTTCTGCTCCTCAGTGCGAAGCTTCTCAAGCTCTCCTTTCTTCTCTCTCAGCTCGAGGATAGCTCCTCTCTCATTCTGCCATTCAAGATGAAGTGCATCATAATGAGTCTGCATCTCTGCAAGCTCTGCATCGATTTTCGAGAGTCTTTCCTTCGAAGCTGCATCCTCTTCCCTTGAAAGCGCCTGCTTTTCTATCGAAAGCTGTAGCATCTTCCTGTGAAGGTTATCGAGTTCAGCAGGCTGTGACTCTATCTCCATCTTTATCTGCGATGCCGCTTCATCGACAAGGTCTATTGCCTTATCCGGAAGGAAACGGTTCGTCAGATATCTGTCAGAAAGCACAGCAGCCGCAACAAGTGCCTCATCCTTGATTCTTACTCCATGATGAAGCTCGTACTTCGGCTGAAGGCCACGGAGAATCGATATCGTGTCCTCCACCGATGGCTCCTTCGTATAGACGGGCTGGAATCTTCTCTCAAGAGCTTTGTCGGATTCGATGTATTTCCTGTATTCATCGAGAGTCGTCGCTCCGATTGCATGCAGTTCACCACGTGCAAGTGCCGGCTTTATGAGATTGGAAGCATCTGTCGAACCTTCCGCAGCCCCTGCTCCTACAATGGTGTGAAGCTCATCGATGAAGAGAATGATCTTCCCTTCGCTCTTCGTTACTTCATTGATGACGCCTTTAAGCCTTTCCTCGAATTCACCGCGGAATTTCGCACCGGCAATAAGTGAACCGAGGTCCAGGGAAAGAAGGCGCTTATCCGCAAGGGACTCAGGAACATCACCTTTCGCAATACGTTCAGCAAGCCCTTCGACTATAGCGGTCTTACCGACACCAGGCTCTCCAATAAGGACAGGATTATTCTTCGTCCTTCTGCAGAGAACCTGCATTACACGTCTTATCTCCTCATCTCTTCCGATGACAGGATCAAGCTTGTCCTCCAGCGCAAGACGTGTCAGATCCTTGCAGAATTTATCGAGCGACTGATAACCGGCCTCAGGATCCTGACTGGTTATCCTCTGATTTCCTCTGATAGCCTGTAATGCCTTAAGTACTTCATCTTTTGACACTCCAAGTGCAATCAGGGCATCTTTTTCAGGACATTCATCAGTCAGAAGAGCTATAAGGAAATGCTCCGCCGATATGTACTCATCCTTGAATTCCGCTGCTGTTTTATCGCACGCAGAGAGTATCCTTGCCGCACTGCGCGAAAAGGAAACCTGTGCATCCCCGTAGAGCTTCGGCAGCCCTGCAAGGATCTTATCCATAGACTGAATGACAGAATCAGGAGAGACGCCGAGCTTCTCGAAAAGCGGTCTCAGCACTCCATCTTTCTGTTCAGTCAGAGCCTTTATGATATGAGCAGGAGTAACCTCAGAGTGCTTCTCGCGCTGTGCTTCTCCCGCAGCTTCCTCTATAGCGCTCTGCAGCTTAAGTGTAAATTTGTCAAAGTTCATATTTTCACCTCCAGAGTTCTATATATGTGCTTCATGCACAGTGGAAATATAATATCGGGAGGCGAAATCGTTAAGCTTTTATGCTTTCAAGATAGCTGTCTATCAGCGTCATCGCTGCATCTTTGTCAAAGGTTCTGAAGAATGCAATCTGGAAACACTGGAGCTCCACAAGATTGAAGATAGCATCGGCGGCTTTATCAATATCGACATTCTTTATAGTGCCATTTGCAATGCCTTGTCTTATCAGACGGCGGAAGAGTATGGAAAGCTTTGCGGTACGATGATGAATCACATCCGCAAAATCCACGCCCTCGCGCTTTGCTCCGATCATGACATCCATGAGATTCACAAGCGCGTCCTCATTCTCCTTAGCCGTATCGATGATATCCTCGAGGATGCGGTGCATACGCTCTATCTCATCGGATCCATCATCTTCCCATGCGATAAGCGAATACTTGGTGAATAATCTGCCCGTGACAAGCTTGACAGCATAATAATAGATCTCATCCTTGTCATGAAAATACTGATAAATCGTCGGCCTCGATATCCCGGCCTTTTCTGCAATAAGGGAAAGGTTTGAATCACGATAGCCCTCATCTGCAAAAACAGAGAGCGCGGTACGCAGTATATTCTCCTTTCTTTCCTCGTGATCTATCTTCTTAGGCATTACAGTGATGATAACATAGAATAAACAAATTTGCAGGCAAGTTTATATTACAAACCTTCTGCTTTTCAGACAAAAGGAAGGCAATACTGTCAATTTGCAGAATCAGAAGCCTTCCCTTCCTGAAGCTTCCGGACCTCTTCAAGATCCAATCCTGAAATATCTGCAATCTCCTCTGCTGTATACTTGTATTTCACACCTGAAAGCAATCTGAGTGCGACGTCTCTTGCTTTTCGGGTTTCTCCATTAATCTCTCCCCTCTTTTCATAAAGCCTTCCAAAATCTTCCATTGCCTTACTCATCGTATCTCTTCCCTCCTTGCTTTCCTTGAAGAACTTCACCCTGTCTCGCAATACCTTATAGTGCATCTCATCAGCGTTTCTGCAAGAGAAATCATGCATCAAACGCCCGATCGAAGAATCATCCCGGTAGGCTCCGTTCACATACACTATATGCGATTCGTCTCCGAATAATTCTCCTGTATTCATTATACAGCGCTCGATAAAATATACAGAATCTCCTTTTTTCATCACATCGCTTTCTGTGATGAAAATCACATAGGTCTCCGGTACCTCACTATACTTTCGTCCTTTTGACAGCTGATCCGAATCGATCATACTGCTATAGAACCTCGCACGCTTCCTGTCCGCACCTGCTTCTGATTGCTGGATTTCGATGTCGTATATCCTGCCGCATCCATCTTCGGCAAAAATGTCGAGAGCAACAGAATGCTCCGTGACATTCGCGATGAATTCCTGCGTCCTCGTGTTCACGACCTTAAGATCATTCCTTCCGAGAATGATACTGAGGATAAGCTCAACGCATTCGTTACCACCATCCAGGCACTTCGAGAAGAATGCATCATCGAAGAGACAGAAGCTTCTGAGAATCTCAAGCTTCTTTGCTCTGAAAGAATCCTTGTCTGTCACCAATACCTCCTTTGTAAAAACCTTTCATATATCTATACGCATTAAGACGCGGAAAATGTTTGTACAGGAAACAGTAAAAGCGTCAGATTAACGGGATTATCTGCTTATTACGGAAGAAATAAAAATTTCTGAATTATTTTTTTATAAATCACAAGGCATATATGAATCCTATCATTACATCATCGCTTTTCGATGCTATGATAACTATGTGCTTGATTTCCTGATTTATCTATTCGTCATGTCGATAAGCCCAGGACCGAATCCGATACTCTCTATGGCAAATGCAGCAGCTGTAGGACTGAGAAAAGGAATACGGCTCAATTTCGGCATGCTCACAGGAATAACATTCGTAACGGCAATCGACTTTATAATCGCATTCTTCCTCTATTCATATGTGCCGAAAGCGGAAACAGCCATAAGAATACTCACATTCATATACCTGATGTATCTTGCATGGAAGATGTTCAGAAAAGGAGATCTCAGCACCGACAAAAAAGGTGCTACATTCCGCGAAGGAATGCTGTTGCAGCTTGTGAATGCAAAGGTGTATATGATGGCTCTTACTTGTCTTGTAAGCTATATATTCCCGATGACAGAAAGCCTTGCAGAAGCAGTTCTGCTATCCCTCCTGATTCCAATCATATGCTTCATCACAGGACTTGTCTGGGCTGTCGGAGGCTCGCTTCTTTCCTCGCTTTACAATTCCCACAGAAGAGCAGTCTGCACCGTTCTTGCATTATCTCTCGTGTACTGCGCCATCCGCCTCTTCTGGTAGAAAACTTGTTATTATGTTAAATATCTTCTGTACGTTCCCATAGCATAATGGATAGTGCATTCCCCTCCGGAGGGAAGGATGCCGGTTCGATTCCGACTGGGAACGCTTTTTTCTTTCAGAATCCGGTTAAACGAATATAATCATAAGCATAGGAAGCCCTCTAGTATGGTTTTAACAGAGGAGAGCCTACGATTAAAATGAGATTTAACAGAATCAAGACGGAAAAGGACATAGAGAAGGCTGTTGAGGAATATGGATTCCTGCCCTTCTTCCGCTCTGTGATACCGGGATTATCACTGGAGGAAATGGCAGATTCCTCAGTCTGGTTTCCAGAAAAAGGCGAAGGCGTATGGGAATGGAAGGATCCTGTGATTGCTTCAACAGGCTGTGCGTATGGCAAGTTCTTTCTCGCTCATCCTGGCTTTGTCTCAAAAGACCTATTTATGATTCTCGCTGCATACAGACGAGATGGATATGATATCGAAGGTATGATAAACGATGGCCTATTAAGCCATAATGAAGTAAATCTTTACAATATACTTGCAGAAACAGGCAGTGAAAGGGGCGCTTATCTCAGGGCAAAAGCAAATATGTCGAAGTCATCATTCGATAAATACAACACCAGACTCCAGATGAAGACATTCATGATGATCTCAGGTTTTGAGTTCGGAATCGCAAAGGATGGCCATAGATATGGATGGGGTGTTGCTCGCTATGCTATTCCCGAAGCTGTCTATGAGAATTTTGAAGAATCCATAGATAAATGGAAACCGAAAGAAGCGTATTCCATCCTCTTCCGGCATCTGAAATCTTTATTGCCAGCTGCTGATGATTCTGATATAACCCGTTTCCTCGGGTAATCAGAATTTAAGCGTATCAGAAATCGTGGCAACCATAACGGCCTTGATCGTATGCATTCTGTTCTCCGCCTCGTCGAAGACAACAGAAGCATCGCTTCTGAAGACCTCATCGGTCACTTCCATCTCCTTGAGACCAAATTTCTCGTAGACTTCCTGCCCCATTGTGGTATTCAGATCATGGAAAGATGGAAGACAATGCTCGAAGATCGTATTCTTCCCTGTCGCATTCATCAGATCCTCCGTTACCTGATACGGCTTAAGAAGGGTTATGCGCTCAGCCATCTTGTCTTCCTCACCCATTGAGCACCAGATATCCGTATAGATGATGTCAGCATCTTTGACAGCTTCATATGGATCCTCATATACATCTACATAAGAACCGTTCGCAGCAGCCCATGCCTTGCATTCGGCAAGAAGCTCCGGTGCAGGAGAAAGTGATGATGGTGTTGCAACAGCGTAGTTCATTCCGACCTTGCTTGCACCTATCATAAGCGCATTAGCGACATTGTTGCGGCCATCTCCTACATAGCAGAGTTTCATCTCGGAAAAAGGCTTCCCAAGGTGTTCGGAGGCTGTAAGGAAATCAGCAAGAACCTGTGTCGGATGATCAATATCAGTAAGGCCATTCCAGACAGGCACGCCAGCCCATGCCGCAAGATCCTCAACGATCTTATGCTCAAAGCCTCTGTACTCTATACCGTCATACATTCTTCCAAGAACCTTAGCCGTATCTTCAAGAGACTCCTTCTTTCCCATCTGGGAATTGGTAAGGAATGTGACGCCCGCTCCCTCATCATACGCTGCCACCTCAAATGAACATCTGGTCCTTGTAGATGTCTTATCGAAAAGCAGAACGATATTCTTTCCGGCAAGAAGGCGACCATGAACACCAGGATCTACTCTGTCTCCTTTCTTCTTAGCCTTCAGCTCTGCCGCAAGCTTTATAAGGTACTCTATCTCTTCCTTTGTATAATCCTTAAGCGTAAGAAAGCTTCTGCCTTTCAGATTCATATCTGCCTCCTGTAATATACAACTATTTATCGCATAATTATGCAATCAGGTCAATAATAAATAATATTATTGCATAATTATTCAATTAACTGTGAATCTGCAGCGGCATTCTCAAGAAACTCATCCCCTGCAGAATCCGGAAGCTCTATCCGTTCAAGCTTACCAGTTATCGTATTGCTGCGTTTTACGGCAGCCTCTATTTTTCCGGTTGCGGATTCAAGCGCTCTCTGTGATTTCTCCAGATCATCGCCGAATCTGTAGAACTGTGTCTTCAGATCCCTGAAGAGCTTCCATATCCTCTCGGTATTTCTTTCGACCTGCAATGTCCTGAAGCCTATCTGGAGGGAGTTTATGAGAGCGGAGAAATTCGTAGGACCTGTCAGCACAACCTTGTAATTCTCCTGGAGCGACTCAACGAATCCGCTAATGCGGAGAAGCTCTGCATAAAGGCTCTCCGTGGGAACAAAGAGAATAGCGAAATCCGTAGTCTTCGGTGGCACTATGTACTTATCCCTTATATCGCGAGCTTCAGCCATCACACGAGCTTTCAGATCTTTTATCGCCTGCTGCATCTTTGCTTCATCGCCTTCTTCCGCGGCCTCTGAGTACCTGACGAAATCCTCCTTCGGGAACTTCGAATCAATAGGAAGGAATACATCAGAGCCCTCTTCCTTTCCCGGAAGTCTTATGGCGAATTCGACTGTACCACCGCTCCTGCCGGGGGAATAGTTCTTCACATACTGAGCCGGAGTGAGCATGTCAGAAAGGATTGTCTCGGCCTGTACTTCGCCCCATGTACCTCGAACCTTTACGTTTGAGAACATCTTGTTGATTGATGAGACATCCTTTGCAAGGCTGTTCATCTCTCCGATGCTTTTATAAAGAGCCTCGAGATTCTTTGTGACCTCTCCAAACGATGCCGTAAGACGTGTCTCAAGTGTTTTCTGCAGCTTCTCATCGACCGTTCCTCTTATCTTCTCAAGCTGCTGGTTGTTGTCATTACGGATACTATCAAGACCAAGGCGTACTTTCTCTATGAGATCAGCACTCTCCTTGAGCATCTTCTCCATCATCTTGGAGTTCTCCGTCCTCATCTGATCGATTGATACACGAAGAGCGGCAGCAGATTCCTTTTCCGTATCCGCAAGCCTATTATTCATTGCACGGGTTTCTGTAAAGAACAGCTCCATCTGCTTCTTCTCCGAATCCCTGAGGTTGTCGATGGAGAGTCTTACGGAATCAGAAAAGCCCGTCATCTGTTTCTCGATTCCCTGTATTCTCGTTTCCATAGACAGACGAAAGGAATCGAATGATGAAGAGAGTCTGTCTTGCAGTTCCTGCTGCATCCTATAGTATGAGCTTTCATCGTTATTGCCTTTTCTCTTCAGGAGAATGGCAATCAGGAGTGCGATTATAAGGATCTCTCCTGCAATGAGCATGATAGTAAAAGTATCCATATTCAGAATAATAGCCTCAATCTGAAAAAAAGAAGAGGCCATTCTGTGAAGAACAGCCTCCGAGAGAATATATTGGAATCAATCAGTCTACGAGGACAACCTCTCCATTAGGATAGCGCTCAGCAACATAAGCTCTGACTTCGTCACCCTTGAGAGCAGCTACGAGAGCCTGAATCTTCGGAAGATCCTGATTTCCATCATTTACTGCGATTACGTTTACATATGGGCTGTCCGCACCTTCTACGAAGAGACCATCACGTGTTGCAATAAGTCCTGCCGGAATTGCATAGTTGCCGTTGATGACAGCTGCATCAACATCTGGAAGGATTCTCGGAAGAGAAGCTGCCTCAATCTCAGAGAACTTGAAATTGTGCGGATTCTCTGCGATATCTGCCGGAACAGCTTCAAGACCTGCATCATCGGAAAGCTTGATAAGTCCTGCGCTCTGGAGAAGGAGAAGAGCTCTTCCTTCGTTTGTAGGATCGTTAGGAATTGCTATCGTAGCTCCATCTGGAATAACCTCGATTGAATCGTAGTCATTGCTGTAAAGTGCAAGAGGCTCGATATGGATACCGCCTGCATTCACAAGATGATAACCTCTCTCTGCATTTGCTGACTCCATGTACGGGAGGTGCTGGAAGTAGTTGGCATCGAGCTCGCCTGAAGCAAGAGCTTCATTTGGTGTCACATAATCTGTGAACTCGACAATCTGAAGGTCATAGCCTTCCTCTGCAAGATTGTCCTTCACAAGTTCAAGAAGAACACCATGAGGGTCAGGCGTTGCTCCGACCTTGATTACATTCGGATCTGATTCCTTAGCTCC
>JADIMF010000137.1 GCA_017694915.1 Candidatus Ornithospirochaeta stercoravium | reverse complement strand
ACTCTGGTTTGCAATAATACACACATCATCAGGAGGGAAATATGCACGAACTTGCAAAAGTTGCGGCAATTCAGTCTATTGCCCCGATAGAGGGCAAGGACCGGATAGTTCTTGCAAAAGTCGAGAACTATGATTCGATAATCCAGAAGGATTCATTCAAGGTCGGAGAGAAGGTGATCTATGTTTTCTATGATTCGATTCTCCCGCCGCGTCCGGAGTTTGAGTTTCTCAGAGCCCGTTGCTGGTCTGAGAAGTATCAGGGATTCCGTATACGTCCGATGAAGATGGGTGGAATCATTTCAGAAGGACTTGTGCTTCCCCTGTCTCTTATCCCGGGTGGCGATAAGCTTTCTGTCGGAACTGTCGTTACGGAGCGCCTTGGTATCAGAAGGTATGATCCGGATGCTTATGCACCGAAGAGAGCGGTGAAGAAGCGCTGGTGGATGAGATATCCTCTCATACGATCCATCATGAAAGCCCTTGGATTCGGTAAGCCAAAGGCGATGAAGGGTTATCCTCAGTCCATACCTAAGTCAGATGAGGAGAATATCGAGGCGAAGTGGGACAGCGTGAAGGACTCGGATGAGATCTTCATCATCACGGAGAAGATGGAAGGTCAGGCTGCGATGTATGTCCTCGACAGGAGAAAGAAGCTTCATATCTATTCCCACAATTGGGAAGTGGGGAGCAGCGGCTCCTGGGGGAGTATTGCATCGGAGATGGACATGAGGGCGCTTCTTGTAAAAGCTTGCAAAGCGTTCGGTATGAGGATAGCCATAGAAGGCGAGATCTGCGGACCTGGTATTCAGAAGAACATCTACAAGTTTCCGTCCCTCAGGTTCTTCCTGTATTCAGCCTATGATGCAGATAGCGGAAGGAGACTGAGTGTTACGGAACTCGACAGGCTCTCTTCGATTACAGGACTTGAACGTGTGCCTTTTATAAGAAAGGGATGCATTATGGAGACTCTTGATGAGATGCTTCATGATGCTGAAGGTGGTTCTGTCTTCTCTCCATCAGTTCCACGTGAAGGGCTTGTCTGGAGGAATGAGGATGGAAACATCCATTTCAAGTGTAAATCCAGACCGTATAAAGTGTGGTTCGGAGACTGAGAAAGCTTGACATGATGTGTGTGGATAAGTAACACCGATGTTATGGAATTCTCAGACTTCGGCAATAAGCTATCACAGCATTCAGGCATCCTTCAGCTGATGGATGATATCTCAAGACCGCTTCCTCCGGGTGTAAAGGCAAAACCGCTTGGAGGAGGCAATCCTGCCCGTGTTGAGGCAGCAGAGAAAGTCTACAGGGAAGAGCTAGAGAAGCTTCTTGCCGATGGCGACAGCTTTGAGAACGTAATTGCTCATTATGATTCCCCGCAGGGCAGGGTCGGGTTTCTCCGTACTGCTGCCGAATTCTTCAGGAAGGAGTATGGCTGGGATGTTACGGAGGATAACATAGCGCTTACAAACGGAAGCCAGAGCGCAATGTTCTATCTTTTCAATCTCTTCTCTGGAAAGACAGGGGATAAGGTGCAGAAGATTCTTTTCCCTGTGATGCCTGAGTATATAGGATACGCGGATCAGGGAATCGAGAGCGGTACGTTCTGCAGCATCCCGTCAAAATGTGTTTACTCCGATGATAGAACATTCAAGTATGTTCTTGATGCCAATGCTGTTAGTGATTATCTCGATAGTCATCCTGAAGTTGGTGCCATGGCCGTGTCACGCCCGACGAATCCCAGCGGAAATGTTCTCCGTGACAGTGAGATAAAAATCCTTGCTGACCTTGCACATAAGCATTCCATCCCACTCATCATAGACAATGCGTATGGCATACCATTTCCAGATATCGTCTTCTGTGAAGATGCGGCCCCTGTATGGAATGAGGACATAATCCTATCTATGAGCCTTTCGAAGATAGGTCTTCCATCGATACGCACCGGTATAGTTATCGCAAGAAAGGACATCATCAAAGCTGTCGGTAATATCAATGCAATCGCGGCGCTTGCCACAGGTTCATTTGGCCCGGTGCTTGCCGAGGATCTTCTGAGGACCGGTAAGCTCACATCGATAAGCCGGAATGCAATCCAGCCTTTCTATAAAGCGAAGGCTGAGAAGATCGAGGGGTATATCAGGAAGTATTTCGAGGGTACGGATTATCATTTCCACAAAATCGAAGGCTCGATATTCTGCTGGATATATCTTCCGTCTCTTTCGATGCCAACCCTTGAATTCTACTCTCTTCTCATGAAGGATGGTGTTGTTACAGTGCCCGGAGAGTATTTCTTCTTCCCCGCTGATGATGGCTCATATCCTCATGAACATTATGATAAATGTCTCAGACTCAACTATTCAGGTGATGATTCGCTTGTTGAAGAGGGGATCAGGATAATTGCTGACCGCTACAGGGAGAACAGTATTGAAAGAAGATAGCTACAAGTCGATTGCTCTGTCTCTTGTGGCATTCAGTCTGCCTCTCATTCTGAGCGGTGTGCTGCAGCAGCTTTACAGCTGGGCAGATGCCTTCATCGTCGGGAATACTGAAGGCTCTGCAGCCCTTGCGGCAATTGGTTCGACGACAGCTATCATAAATTTCTTCGTCAATGCGATTACGGGATTCACCCTTGGTCTTTCAATTTTATTTGCCCAGCGCTACGGGAGCGGTAATCGTTCTGACATAAGGAAGCTTCTTTCCTCGTTTCTCGTGATACTAGGGTTCGTATTTCTTGTTCTGGCTGTTTTTGGATTCATATTCACTGAGAACATCCTCCGTCTTCTCGATACCACCCTCGATACATTCGACAAAGCCTATGATTATCTTCGCATCATATTCATCGGTATCCCTTTCCTTGCTGTGTACAATGTCTATGCAGCGGCCTTAAGAGCTCTGGGGAACAGCCGAGCTCCTTTTTATGGTGTTCTAATATCATCGGCTTCGAATGTCATTCTCGATATCATTGCTGTCGTGTTTCTCGGAATGAGCGTAAAAGGTGCTGCGATTGCAACGATTATCTCGCAGATTGCGATGACCATATTCATCGTCATATACAGCAACAGAAAATACGAGGAGCTGAGATTCGCAAAACCTGATTTCCAGAAGGCAGCAATAATGGAGGGCGTGAAATTCGGATGCCCTCCCATGATACAGTCGACAGTAAGTTCCGCGGGAGGCCTTGTTCTCCAGAATTTCATGAATGGCTTCGGAACAGCGACAGTAGCCGCGATCACGACTGCATACAGAGTCGATTCGATTATTCTTCTGCCTATCATAAATCTTGGATCAGGTATATCGACATTCACCGCGCAGAGTTTCGGTGCAAGGAATGATGAGCGTACAAAGCGTACATTCTTTTCAGGACTTATGCTCATGGCCGCTGTATCGCTTCTTCTTTCTCTTGTGGTCATCCCCGCTGGAGGTTTTCTCATTGCTTTGTTCGGGGCAGGGGATGAGGCTGTCGCAATCGGTGATGCTTTCTTCAGGAGAATAGCATCCTTCTATGTGATATTCGGTCTTGCCACTGCGATAAGAGGATACATAGAAGGAATAGGGGATGTTGTATACTCGAGTATCGCCGGTATTCTTTCTCTTCTTTGCCGTATCGTGCTTTCATATGTTCTTGAGCCATATTCTGGCAACATGGTAATTGCATATGCGGAAATGCTTTCATGGATACTGCTTCTGCTGCTTTATCTTGTACGGGCAGTTTGTAAATCGAGGCAGATGCGAAGGATGAGATGACTAAAAACCGCTCCATGAGGAGCGGCTGAGTCAACAGTCATTTCCATATACTTCCAGCTGTATGAGTGCCGGGAATGGTGATGGATCTGATGATTTAATAAGCCTGTCCAGGCTTAATGATGAGACGGTTTTCTTCTCGAAAGTGAATTCCTGCGGTCCGTCTTTCTTCTCAAGTTTCACTACAAGCTCAGAACCGTCGGAGAACGAGAATGTGCCTTCATCCCACCATGCATCGTGAGGGAAGTCCGCACGCGTATAAACGATGATTCTGTCAATCTCGACATTGCGTCCGAAATCGAGAGTAAGTTCAGCCTCTGGATCCCTGTTTATGCCCCAGCTTGACCAAGGCCATTCGCCATGTCCGTTTGAAGCGACAATCCCGTCTATCGAATTTCTTGCCGCGAATACCGATTCTCCTCTTGTCTCGATATTTGCCTTCGCATGCGGGAAGAGTGATTCATTCTCATGTGCGTCATAGGGGTTGAGCGCGAGATTGCGGTAACCGCATTCCCAATTGTATGCCTTCCTTACCCATAGGAAATGCTTGTTTCCCCTGTAAACGGCATCATGATAGCAGTCATGCTTCTGATTGAATGGAACGGGCAGTTTGAAAGGTTTACCGTTCGTATATAAAGTGCTTCTGCCGAGTACTGCATCAAACTGAAGCGTGAGGTATCCAGCCTCATCCGGAGTGAAGGAAATGCAGTCTCCTTCCTTGTATTCATCTTTGATCACGAGGTAGAGATCATTCTGTCCTTCTGCTGAATAGACAATGGCCCCGTCTCTGATTATCTCTATCTTCATTCTATCCTCCTATGATAAGTCTATCACCCATGTAAGTGCTTCTGGAAGCGTGATGAGCGTCCTGTACAGCTTTTCAGGCCATGCTCTTCTGAGTCTTGCATCCTTTATTTCCATCTCTTCCGTCCTTGCGGTTATATCCTTGCTGAAATCTGCATGGAAATCACTCCATTTCAGGGTGTTACCTTCCTGAATAGGTTTCTCAACGGATATGAGGGAGAGAACAGCAGGATTTCCTGTGATGAAATCCTCCGTGATTTCTATCTTCATGTTCTTCCTGTCGAAGAAAGCTGTCCTGATGTATTTATCGAGGCCTCTTTTTTTCTCAAATGCGGAAGTGATGTCAAAAGAAGCTCTATTCTCGTCAAGAATCAGAGTCTTTCCGCAGAATTCCTTTCCATCATGTTCCTCAAGAGGCGGAAAGTTCACCAGATTATGGTAGGAACTCCTCATTGGAAGGAGAGTGTACCTGTCTTTTGAGAATGTTGTCTTCGTGTATGTCTCCACCCCGATATCTATAAGGCATGGAGTG
>JADIMF010000136.1 GCA_017694915.1 Candidatus Ornithospirochaeta stercoravium | reverse complement strand
TACGGCGTTTTATGAGGTACTCCTCTATCTCACCAGGACCTATATCCTCTACCTTTTTTCCTCTCTCGTTTAGATATGAAAGATACATCGCCGCTTCCCTAGAATAAACCTCCCGGGTTTTATCCGAGAGGCGCTTCTGATACGTGATGTATCGTCTGTATGAGATGATGAGCTCTTTATCGAGAGGTGAAAGATTATCTTTCGTCATCGTCGTCGCTTCTTGAGTATCTAAGTACGGCTGGAATCGAGTAATCATTCTGAGCCGCGCTTCTCTTCCCAAGCTGCTGCTGAAGATCCTGCCATCTGTTCACCGTGATGGTTGCAGGATCAGATGAATCAGAGCGCTGCGGACGAGGCTTCTCCGCCTCTGGCATCCTATGCTCCTCTTCCTGTACAGCCTGAGGTTTCTCGCTTCTTGTTTCCTCGAACCTCTTCCTGAAGACATCAGCTTCAGGATCGAGAGCTGCTGTAGCCTCACGCTGCTCAAAACCTGTTGCGATGACTGTAACCTTGATTCTGTCACCGAGATTCTGGTTATAGCTCTGGCCTGCGATGATAAGAGCATCATCTGCACAGCTTTCCGTGATGACCTCAACGACATCCTGATACTCCTGAAGGGTGAGGTTATCACCACCTGCAAGATTGACGAGAACGGACTTCGCACCGTCAATTGAGGCATTCTCAAGGAGAGGATTGGAAATCGCGAGACGTGCAGCATCGACAGCTCTGTTCGCACCTTCTCCGAATCCGAGTCCGATAAGGGCATCTCCCTTGCCTTTCATTATCGTCTTCACATCGGCAAAGTCTATGTTGATCTCTCCAGGTTCTGTGATGAGATCTGAGATTCCCTGCACGGCCTGCAGAAGCGCACTGTCCGCGATAAGGAACGCCTGCTTGATCGGAGTATTTGCCTCGACAACCTTCAGGAGGTGCTGGTTAGGTATGAGAATGAGGGTATCTACCTGCTTTCTCAGCCTCTCTATTCCCTGCTGGGCAAGAAGCAGCTTCTTCTTTCCTTCGAATGCAAACGGTGTGGTAACAACAGCGACAGTGAGCGCGCCAAGGCCTTTCGCAATCTCGGCAACGACAGCCGCGGCTCCTGTTCCTGTTCCACCGCCCATTCCGGCTGTAATGAAAACCATGTCGGAATTCTCAAGCTCGGACTTTATCTCTTCCTTAGATTCGATAGCGGCTTTTTCACCGACTTCCGGTACACCACCTGCTCCGAGTCCGCCGGTAAGCTCCTTTCCTATAGCGATGCGAGTTTCCGCATTCGAACGCTGAAGAGCCTGAACATCGGTATTCAGAGCCACGAAGGATACCTTCTTCAAACCAGACGCAATCATCCTGTTGACGGCATTTCCACCGCCGCCGCCAACGCCGACAACCTTTATGATAGTAGGGGCAGCCTCGCCGCCAGATGTTGCATCCTCGATATCGAACATATCAAAATCCATGATCACTCCTCAGAACAGCTTTCCGAAAAGGTTTCTCACCTTACCGCCGAATCCGTTCTTCTCCTTGCTTCCGCCGCTTGTGGAAGAAGCTTCCCTGTATTTCTTTGCCTCTATCTTCAATAGTCCGAGAAGAGTTGAGTATCTCGGATCGATATAAAGGCGATCAAGACCGCTTATTGCCTCAGGAAAACCAATACGAGCCGGCATCCTGAAGATCTCCGCAGCGAGCTCTGTCGCTCCGGACAGCAGTGCACCTCCACCGACAAGTATGACACCCGCGCCGAACGAGCCTGCTATCTCATGCTTCTCAAGCTCTGATGAAAGCATGCTGAATATCTCTGCCATTCTCGGCTCTATGAGCTTTGCAAGCTCCTTCCTTGGAAGTCTAATCGGGGGTTTTCCACCGACAGCCGGTGTGATTATCATCTCATCGCTTCTGACGGAAGGAGTATGGCAGCAGCCATCGGATATCTTCATAGATTCAGCAGCCGAGCGCGGAAGCTGAAGCATGTACGCGATATCACCGGTGACATTGTCACCTCCGAGAGATATTCCGCCTGTATAAACAGGGGCTCCTCCGAGATATGCGATGCAATCTGTCTTTCCTGATCCGATATCTATGACAATCGCTCCCATTTCCTTTTCATCAGCCCCGAGAACGATCTCACTATCGGCAAGTGACTGAAGGACCATGCGCTGGACCTGCAGTCCTGACTTCTGCACGCACTTCCTGAGATTCTGGCAGATTGATGATGAACCTGTGACGAGAAGGACTCTCGTATCGAGCCTGTGGCCCAGCATGTCGATAGGATCCTTTATTCCAGATCTTGAATCAACCTGGAAATCCTGGACAAGCGTATGGAGTATTTCCGTATCCTGAGGAAGATCACGTGCTCTTGCGACATCTATCGATCTTCTTATGTCCTCTCTCTTGATTTCCTGATCACGGCTCTGGATTCCGACGACACCGCTTGACTGTATTCCCGATATATGATCACCGCCGACTCCGAGTATGACAGAGGATACCTCAGCACCTGCCTGTATCTCGGCATCGGAGATGACAGAGCTGATGACCTTCAGCGTCTGCTCTATATTGACAATCGATCCGGATCTCACGCCCTCACTTGGACGCTCCGAAATCGATTCAATCATCAGCTGACCATCGCGCGACACAGAACCGATTGCGCACCTGATCCAGCCTGTTCCTATATCTAATCCGACAAGAGTCTTATCAGAAGCCATTTCCTACCCTCAGAACCTCACAAGCCTATCGCTGTAAAGCATATATTCAGAAAAAGGCGGATTAAGTCCGCGCTTCTCATTTCTGATTGCCTCTATCGATCCAGCGATGTCAGAAGCCTCAAAAGCCTCCCTGACATATATCCTTGCACCGAGATCGGAAAGAAGCAGCGATAAACCGGAAATCTCCTTGTTATTATTGCCATATTCAACACTATCTATCAAGCGACGGTCCACGCCTGATTCATCAAGCGAGGCGATGATGGAAAGGATGGTCTCATCATCTGCCGCATCTGACAGAAAAGCATCGATATCATCACTCATCACGATGGTATAGATTTCTCCAAGCATCGGAAGATCCTCTAAGGAAACAGGATACCTTCCATCGGGGGAGATGAAATATGCATCATCCCTCGATGCCGCTATGTATCCATCCTTTCTGACACACCTCAATGAAAGAGTTCCATCTCTGTATGAAACCCTGGCTTTCTCTATGTATGGAAGCTCCTCCGCCATTGTCCTCAACGAGGCAGTATCCACGGATGGAAAATATCTTCCAACAAGAGGAAGCATCATGCGTTTCATATTCACCGTCATCGGGATATCAGAGCTGTCTACAGCCGAGACTGGCATGATCGGAAGATAACGGACGGATAGAACCGTCACCATGAGAAGAACGACGGCTCCGGCAAGGAAGATAGGAACCTTCTCACTTCTTCTCATATCTTCCCTCCCTTCCAGATACATATATGAAACGGTAGAGAATCACTGCTGAGAATACAGAGAGGAACTCCCCGAAGATGCCATAGCTGAAAAACGGCATGAGAATACCGGGAAATGGAAGCACTCCAGCAGCATATGCCATGGAGGCAAATGCACAGAGAACCATGGAGAAGCTCAGCCCGATAGCAATCACACCAGCACTGCGGTCCTTCTTCCTCACTGAGCGGAGACAGCTTCTGTACCCGAGAATACCGATAAGCACAAAGAGGAATATTGTCCACAACGTTCCGACAAGTCCCATCTCCTCAGAGAGGCTTGCGAAGATAAATGTGCTTTCAGGAGAAGACAGTGTCCCGAGTTTATATATTCCCCGTCCGAGTCCTGAACCAGCGATTCCACCTTCTGCGATTGCGCTTCTGGATGCGATGAGCGCCTGATTATAAAGCTCGGGATCAGACACAGGGAAAAGCGAGAAAGCAACAGGAGAAAGAAGCGAGTAATCAATAAATACAGCTCCTGCAAGTATGACAAAAGCAAAAAGGAACAGGAGAATAAGCGCGGATATCCTGACACCTTTCACTCTCAGAGAAAGTATCGTGATGATGACTGAAAGGACATACCAGCCTATTCCACCCGTGAAAAGTATGAGAAGAAGATAGAGCGCTATGATTACTGATGGTAAAAGATAGCTCCTCGTCTCATCAGATTCATCGGGAAAAAGACCTGCGATGATGAAGATGAGCGCAAACAAACCGAAAGAAGGGGCTGAATGCAGCTCATGACCTCCGATTAAAAGGCTGTAACCAGAAGCAAACCCCGGAATAAGCTGAATGATAAGCGAAATAAGCGAAAGCGGCATGAAAACGATATATGCCTTCTTAACCTTCTTGAGATTGATGGTACTGAAGAGAGAGCCAGCAACAAGGCCGGAGGCTGCTGCTATCGCATTCCTTATAAAATAAAAATAGTGTGGATGGCCTTCACTAAGAGCCTTCCCATAAGATGAGGAATAAAGGACTATGAGTCCGAAAAGCGCGATAATAAGGGCGATGCAGAGATATGTGAAGGGAGAAAGGGAACCCGAGCTCTCTTTCTCCTTTCTTTGCTCCTCTATCAACAACAGATCATCGTAGCTATTCGAACCGGATGAAGGCATACAGTATTATACCATATGTTGAAGATTCTGGTAGTGTGCAGAAGCACTGATTATATAAGATTCATCTGCAGACAAACCTGCCGCAATCGCAGCCTTAAGAGCCCTGCCCTCTGCATCGAGATCCGCAACACCGCTGTCCGCAACTGTAATCTCCCGGGAGACCGAGCTTCTTGAGCCTATCTGCCAAAGCGGGATGAGTACAACGATGAAGGTAAGCACGAGCATCACGATAATAGTACCCTTTACCGGGCGTGTAATGTTTCTGGAAATCTCAAACTCGTTCATAGCACGCAGCCTTCATATTCTCTCCACCACCCTCAGCTTAGCACTGCGTGATGGAGGGTTCTCGTTCGATTCCTCCTCCGAAGGAATGATGGGCTTTTTCGTAAGAATCCGTATACGCGGATTCTCACTGGCAGCCTCATCCTTGAAAAACCACTTCACTTTCCTATCCTCCAATGAATGGAAAGTGATGACAGCAACCCGTCCGCCTTTCTTAAGAATCCTTATCGCATTCTCAAGGGCGGGGGTTATTCTATCGAGTTCCTTGTTGACCTCTATCCGAAGTGCCTGGAAGGTACGTGTTGCTGGATGAATGCGACCGTATCTGTACTCCTTCGGCACCGCACCCCGGATTACCTCGCCGAGTCTTTCAGAACTCTCTATAGGTGCCTTTGCCCTCTCCTCGGCAATAGCGCGTGCAATTCGTCTTGAGTATCTTTCCTCGCCATATCTGTAGATGATATCGGCAAGGCTCTCCTCGCTATACCCATTGACGATGTCCGCAGCGCTCATTCCCGACCCGGTATTCAGCCTCATATCAAGAGGTTCATCACTCCGAAATGAAAAACCCCTATCACTCTCCACATAGTGGAACATGGAAATACCGAGATCGAAGAGGATGGCATCTGCTGATTCAGATGGTACTGTCTCCAGATACTCATCGAACCAGGCATTGACAGGGCGGAAGCGGCCTCCGAAACCGCTAAGGCGCTCTGTTGCCTTCTTCTGTATCTCCTTATCCCTGTCGATACCGATAACGGTAAGGGAGGGATATTTTGAAAGAAACAATGATGTATGACCGCCTTCTCCGGTGGTGCAGTCAATCATAAGAGAATCACCAGAAGGGATTGGCAGATTCTCAAGTACCTCACGGTGCATCACCGGATAATGGACGATTTCCATCACTCTTTCTCCTCAAAAAGATCCTGAGCAAGATCTGCTATCGATTCACCGTCATCGCTTGATGCGAACACATCAGGATTCCAGAGCTCGACCGTATACCCTGCTCCGACCAGGAGCGCCTCAGATTTATTCGGAAGATTGTATTTCTCCCTTATCTGAGGAGGTATATTAATCCTTCCAGAACTATCGATATCCACGTAGATTGCAGGAGATATGAGCTTTCTGATCAGGATGCGCTTTTTCTTATCGAGCATAGCCATTGGGGATGAGAGAATAGGCTCGGAAAAGTCCTTTTCAAAATACTCAGGTCTCATGATCATCAGGTGGTTTTCATCAAGCCCTGGAAGAACAACAACCTGCTCGGCGGCGATCGCAGTTCTTAGTCTTGCTGGCAGGGAAAGACGCCCTTTATCATCAATCCTCGCATTATACATTCCTGTAAGAAGCTGCATACCAAACCGCCCATATTGTGGGAATTCATCCCACTTCTTGCCACTACCTTACACTACGTGGGAGGATAATGCAAGAACTTATTTAAAATTCCTATAAAATAATCTGTATGTAATTCATTAAGGCAAAAGAAATCCCCTCTCTTGAGGGGACGCAAATGAAAGTGATGATACACTACTCAGTTCTTCTCTGGATCGAAAAGCCTGTAATCTATATCTGGGAATATCTCAGAGGATTTCTCGGCATTGATGAGCCATTCCGTATTCACCGTATTCCTTGTCATGGCCGAATAGACGACATTGAAGGAACCAAGATGATTACGAAGTCTCTTCTCCGCATAGCTTGAAGATGTTCGGTCATGCATAATCTGCGGCCAGTCCGAACTCATCGCAAGCAGGAGCTCCCTTGAAGCCTGATTGAGGAATCTACCCTTCAGGGATCCCTGATCTGGGAATCTATGGGTAAGCTCCTCCATTCTCTCTATAGCCTTGAAAATATGCCTGTATATCCATGAGTTGGTCTCATCGAGCCAGACATCGGAGTATCCGCCAGAACCCCAGGAAGACTCATTGACTCTCAGCTTCTCCGACTCCCCGTTCTCAAGGATGATGGATGTAGGTGTCGTGAACTGGAAGGATTCCTCCTCTGCTCCCCTTCTGAAGAAACCATCGATGAACTCAAGACCTTCAAACCATCTGTGACCGAAAAGCTCGGCATCGAAGCAGAGGTTGAATACAGGATCCTTCACACCTGATGATTCGATTACGAATCCACGTCTCTTGATGTTATAGATGAAGTTATCGACATGAAGAGCTGTCTTTACAGCGGCTTTCTCTGGAGAATAATACTCCTTCTCATCCCTCTTTCCTGATATCGCATGGTATTTATATCCTGTGAATACACGGACTTCAGGCTCATGGATATATGGTCTGACATATGAGAGCGGCAGATAGTATCCGATATCGCGGTAGAAATCGCGGTAATCGCTATCGCATGGATACCCTGAGACAGATGACCATACAAGCGAAGTGGCACCCCAGTCTCTAGGGAATCCATAGATACCTGAAGGAAGCTCTACAGGTCTGTAACCGCCATATATCGATTTATCGCTGCTTGTTATGACAGAGTGGGATGCAAGCTGGCACCATGCGACACCATGATCGGACAATATCTTGTCCAGTCCGGGGTAATAGCCGCATTCTGGAAGCCAGAATCCCTTGGCGTTCTCTCCAAAAATTCTCTGATGGGTTCTGAGTCCCATCTCGACCTCGGCTGCGACCGCCATTGGATAATCCTTGTAAATCGGAAGATATGCATGAGTTGCCGCCGTCGTGATTAACTCCAGCCTGTTCTTCTCATGAAGGTCCTTATATCCCAGAAGGATGTTCCTTCCATAATGCTCGAAAAGCGCGAGGTTATCCTCTGCATATCTGAGATAGCGTGCAGCCATCTCATGGCACTCAGTCTCTTCCCTCTCTGTACGCTTGACTTCTTTCCTTCCGAGCTCTATGCGCTCGTTCATGTAGTTCACGAATCTTTCCTGAAGAGAAAGATCTGTCAGCATTGTTGCAAGCGTCGGCGAAAAACATATCGTCAGACGGAATGGAACATCATCGGCTTCAAGCTCATTGAGCTTTCTCAGAAGCGGTATATATGTCTCATTGAGCGATTCGAAGAGCCAGTTCTCCTCAAGAAACTTCGGATACTCAAGATGCCTTACATATGGCAGATGCGCCTGGAGAATCAAATTGATCTTATTCATTTGCCAGAGTATCCTCCTTCCTGAAGAGCTCTATTATCTCACGCACTGCAGGATTATCAGCAAGCTCTCCTTCCTTGGTTGAAAGGAGCGTAAGGTAAAGCCTGTAAACTGAATCGCTGTATCTCATTTCATCAACATGCTTAAGCCAGTAGGAATCAGTGAGACGCTGTGGTTCTGAAACGGCGAGCACCGCCCTTTCTCCACTGCTCTTTATCTCAACAAGGGATACTCTGCACCAGCCTTCCCCATACTGCGTTCCAACATTCCACTGGCTGTCTGAGAATGAGAGGGGGATATCATAATCCTCTCTCCTTCCATCATTCTCAATCGAAACGGAGAGGACAATCGAGCCGTTCTCATCCTGGATCCTGTCACTATCCATCTGGGATATTGACCAGAAAGCATACATCCACGATGAGTTTTTCTTTATAAGATGAATCTCCGTATCAGGATAGCTGTCAGGAAGCTCCTCTACACCAGGTATCTCGCCGATGCTGACGCCTCTGTAATCCGTAAGACCTGACATATATCTCATATTAGGATCGCTTTCGCCATCCCCTTCATCCTCTTCCTCGTATATCTCCTCGAGGAGTGATATCAGCTCTTCGCGTGAAAGTGTTCCAGAATCAGCAATCCCTTCCTGCTCTGCTATGCTTCTGAGCTCTGAAATAGAGAGTGACTCGATGTTTACGAGTATCATTGCATCCCCTTAATAGTGTTTCTTTTGAAATCCTATGAAAAAGATTTCTTTTAGTCAATAAACGGCAATACAGAGCGCTAAATTGAGGTTTTCATTTTCATGATTCTCTGCATAATTACGTATTTTCGGGAAAAACCCCGTCGTCATCCCATCATTGCATGCATAATCGCATTTTCCATCAGAACATAAATTCAATATCTTCGCTATTCATGCTAAACTGGTTTCATGACAGAGAACCCAAAGAGAACCTCGCTTATACTTCATGGGCATTTTTATCAGCCTCCGCGAGAGAATCCTTTTACAGGCATCATTGCTAAGCAATCATCAGCAACCCCCTATAGCGACTGGAATGAAAGAATATTCACAGACTGCTATGAGGCCAATCTGCACTCACGTTACCTCAACGCTGACGGAAGAATAATTTCCATAACGAATAATTTCTCATATATATCCTACAACTTCGGGCCTACCCTCCTTTCATGGATGAACGAAAAGCATCCTGAGGCGATAGGCATGCTGAAGGAAGCAGATAAAGCATCGGTAAAGAGGCTCGGACATGGCAATGCCATGGCTCAGTCCTACAACCATACGATTCTTCCTCTCGACAAGCTCCGTGACGCAAGGCTCCAGATTGAATGGGGTGCTATGGACTTCGAACGGAATTTCGGAAGAAAGGCTGAAGGCATGTGGCTTCCTGAATGCGGAGTCAACAAGGATGTCATACAGCTTCTCGCAGATGAAGGGATGAAATTCGTTATCCTCTCCCCTTGGCAGTGCAGAGCTGTTGAAGATGAGAATGGTAAGATGACTGTGCTTTCGGGAAAGCCGGCACCATACTGGCAACCATATATTCTTACGGGGACGAACGGAGGGACGATTGCTGCATTCTTCTATCATCCGGGACTTGCAGAGTCGATTTCATTCGGCCACGCGCTCAGAAGCGCAGACAATCTCTATCAGACACTGCTCGGTATAAAGAAATCAGACAAGAAAGCTCTCATACACACTGCAACCGATGGTGAGATATACGGACACCATGAACCTTATGGCGATATGGCGCTTGCCGCACTCATCAGAAAGGTTGAGGAAAGGGATGACTTCGTCTTTGACAACTACGCTTCATTCCTTGAACGCAATCCTGCTGTAAGACATGCTGAACTCCATCAAGGAGAGGAAAGCAGGGGAACATCCTGGTCATGTTCCCACGGCGTCTCAAGATGGTACAAGGATTGCGGTTGCCACACAGGAGGAGATGAAGGGTGGAACCAGGCATGGAGAACACCGCTGAGAAACGCGCTGACACACCTCGGTGAAAAGCTCGATTCAGTATTTTCCGATGAGATCAAGAAGATCTTCGGGACTTCAGTAAAGCCGGAGGATATACTGCATCTTGCAGGAAAGGAATTCATAGGAGAGCTCTCGATGAGGGAGTTCATCGAGCTGCTGCACAAGGAATATGGATTTGCTTCCAGCTATGATGTAGAACTCGCGCATTTGTTATCTGGTATAAAGAACAAGCACTTCTCATTCACATCATGCGGATTCTTCTTCTCAGATATCTCCGGCATAGAACCAAGGCAGGATATCAAATATGCGCTTTACGCAATAAAGATGTTCCAGCCATAT